>JAKPPP010000200.1 GCA_029547265.1 Bacteroidota bacterium | reverse complement strand
AATCTATTATCTAATATCTAACATCTAATATCTAACATCGAATCTAGCATCGATCATCTAGCATCGTTTTTTTGATTCTCGATTTTATGGGATAATATCTTGGTTCTTGAAAATGATCCGTAATCAACTAGAATCGATCATCGATCATCTAGCATCGTTTTTTTTGATTCTCGATTATCGATTTCATTTATTGAGATTTTGGTTTTTGAAAATGGATCAGGATATTCTAATATCTAATATCTATCGCCTATTGCCTATTGCCTATCGTCAATAGACTGTCAAAGTTTCTTTGATGCAAGGAAATCACGTTCAAAATAAAATTTTTCTAATCAGTTAGGTATTCAATTTTAAAGCGGCCCTACGGGGCGCCGAAGGTTTTTGTTAATTTTAAAGTGACAATAAAGCACCCCTACAGGGTGCATTAGATCATGTTACCCAATAAAATTCGTTTTTTTTTTTGAATGAAATGATAGGCGCAGCATCTAATATCTATAGCCTATAATCGATCGTCTTTTATAAATTGAATGTGCTCCCGATCCAATTGGTATTTCGGGAACATCTAACATCGTTTCTGATTCTCGATTTTATGTATTAAGATCTTAGTTCTTGAAAATGATCCGCAATCATCTAGAATCGATCATCGATCATCGTTTTTTTTGATACTCGATTCTTGATTCTTGATTCTCGATTTTATGTATTAAGATCTTAGTTCTTGAAAATGATCCGCAATCATCTAACATCTAACATCTATCATCTAGCATCAACTATCTTGTATCTTGTATCTTTTCATCAATCAAACGCCTTCAATAACTCTTCCATCTTCGATCCTCGCGATCCTTTAATGAGAATGGCAGCGTTATGAGGTAGATTTTGTTTCAGCCATTGTGCTGCTTCTTCGGAAGTGTTGAAGTGTAAAAATCCATGGGTATGTGCTGAGGCTGCGAAATGTTTTCCTACAACTAAAGTTTGCTTGGCTTCCACAGTAGTTGCTAATGATGCGATGCGATGATGTTCGCCTGCGCTTTCATCTCCTAATTCGAGCATCTCGCCAAGAGCTAGATATTTATCGCCGCTAAATGCATTTCTGAAGTTCATCAATGCGGCAGTCATGCTACTCGGATTAGCATTGTATGCATCGAGTACGATGGTGATGTCTCCTTTGTGGATTACTTGTGAGCGTTGGTTGCCCGGGACATATCCGCTGATTGCATCTGCTATTTTATTCGCGTCAACTCCGAAATGATGTCCGATCGTAACAGCGCATAAAACATTATCGATATTATAATCGCCTGTGAGTTGTGTGCTGATTAATTGATGGAAAGGTTTCGTTACTTCCACTGCCAATAATTCACCTTGCATTGCCACGCTTCCGCAAACAGCATTCGTTTCCGATGTTCCGTAAGTAACAATGTTTTCGTATCCGTTTAATATCTCCACTAAAGCTTCGCGATCGTGTTGAATAAAGATTAGTCCTTTGTGCGCCTTCAGAAAATCATACAATTCACCTTTCCCTTTTTTAACTCCTTCAATTCCTCCGAATCCTTCGAGGTGAGCTTTGCCGATATTTGTAATTAATCCGAAGTCGGGTTGCGCAATAGAAGCCAGCAGTTCGATTTCTTTTTGGTGATTGGCTCCCATTTCCACCACAGCAAATTCGTGCTCTTTAGTGAGCGATAATAGCGTTAAAGGAACACCGATATGATTGTTGAGGTTGCCAATTGTATAGTACGTGTTGAACTTCTGTTTCAATACAGCCGCTACTAATTCTTTCGTAGTTGTTTTTCCGTTGCTGCCCGTGATGCCTAGAACCGGAATATTTAATTCACGACGATGATGAGTTGCAAGCTTTTGAAGTGTAGACAATACATCATCCGTAAGCAAAATACGCTCGTCGGCTTCGCCATGTAATTCATCAACGATAGCGTACGCAGCACCGCCTTTCAAAGCCTCATGCGCAAAGAGATTTCCGTTGAAATTAGCTCCTTTCAAAGCGAAGAAAAGGCAGTCCTTCGTGAACTTACGTGTATCAGTACTAACTACAGGGTGACTTTTGAATATTTCATAAAGCTTTTCAATGCTGATCATAGGGCAGGAGGGAAGAATGTTATCGGGTTCGAAGATAAAATATTGGAGGGAAATATTGAGGGGGTGTTAGTGATTTCTATCAAGACAATGAGTGAATGAGTGAAGGAGTGAATGAATGAATGAGAATCCAAATCCAATAGGCATTTCGGGAACATCTAACATCGTTTTTGATTCTTAATGCTCGATTCTTGATTCTTGATGCTCGATTTCATGTATTAAGATCTTGGTTTTTGAAAATGATTCGCGATCATCTAGAATCGATTATCGATCATCTAGCATCGTTTTTTTGATTCTCGATTTTTTGTATTAAGATCTTGGTTCTTTATAATGGATCGGGATAATCTAAAATCTATTGCCTATAGCCTATCATCAATAGACTGTCAATGTTTCTTTGATGCAATAAAATCACGTTCAAAATAAAATTTTTCTAATCAGTTAGGTATTCAATTTTAAAGCGGCCCTACGGGGCGCCGAGGGGGTTCAGGGTATTTTTAGTGATAATAAATCACCCCTCTGGGGTGGGGTAAATTATAATACCCAATAAAATTTTGGTTTTCTTGAAGAAACAAATGGGAGACTAATCGATCATCGATCATCTAGCATCTAGCATCAATGACTGAATGACTGAATGAGTGAATGACTGAATGAATGAAGGATTGAATATGCTCCCGATCCAATGGGCATTTCGCGAACATCTAATATCTAATATCTAATATCTAATATCTAATATCTAATATCCAATATCCAATATCCAATATCTATTGTCTATAGTCTATAGTCTATCCCCTATCCCCAACCCATTTACCTTGAATTATCCTCTTTTTACCGTAAATGTTTCGTTTCCGTTGAACTATTTTTAACCTTTGAAGAACTGTTATACTTAACTGATGAAATTACAAGAGATATTGATCCATATCGGCGGCACCCTAGCTTTTTTGCTGTTTCCGGTGTTGTTCTCGCCCGATTGGGATATGTCGTTTGATGTGTTTGCTGTGCGCCCCTTTCAGCGTGATTTCTTCGCCTATGTGTTGATGGTGGGATTCTTTTACTTGCATTATTATTTCCTTCTGCCTCGCTTCTATTTCAAGCGTAAGTATGTTGTTTATTCGTTGAGTGTGTTGGCTAGTTTTTTAATCGTGGTTTTTCTTCCGGGGTTCTTAATATCGGAAGCAGAGCATATGGTAAAAGCAGTGCAACAGATGACTCCTAATGGAGATGGCTTACCACGACATCGCCCTCCGCATGAGTCTTTTTTGTTTTTTATTGCCAGCGCTCGCTTCTTTCAGTTTGCTTCGATAGCAGTGTTCTCGATGTTGCTGAAAATGCATAACCGTTTAAAAGATACTCGTCGCGAGCAATTAGGCTCCGAACTTTCTTTCTTGAAAGCGCAAATCAATCCTCATTTTCTTTTCAATACTTTGAATAGTATTTATTCGTCCGCAGTGCAAGAGAATGCTTCGAATACTGCTAATTCTATCGTTCGTTTATCGGGATTAATGCGTTATGTTTATACTGAATCTGATTCCGATTATGTTCCTCTCGAGCATGAGATTAATTATATCACCGATTATGTGCTTTTGCAGGAGAGTAGATTACAGGATACTGTGCCTATTTTATTTCAGGTTGAAGGCAATTTCGATAATAAAAAGATTGCTCCTTTGTTGTTAATGCCATTCATCGAAAATGCTTTTAAGTACGGCGTGAATGCTGAGGAATCATCGCGGATCTTTATCAATATTTCCGTTACGCGTGATCAATTAATCTTGACAGCTGAGAATAATAAAGTGTCTACCATTTACGAAAGTTCGTTTAGCTCGGGAGTGGGATTGTCGAATGTGCGCAACCGATTGCTGCTAGTGTATCCCAACCGACACGAACTTATTGTGAAGGATTTAAATGATGTTTACAAAGTATATCTCTCAATTCAACTCAGATGATAAAAGCGATTGCAATCGATGACGAACCACCGGCACTGAAATTACTCGAGAATTACTGTGCGAATGTAGATTTTCTTAAGCTGGAACGGACCTTTGTAAAGCCAACTGAAGCACTTAAATATGTGAAGAAATTTCCGGTCGACTTAATCTTCTTGGATGTGCAGATGCCGGGATTAACAGGCATTGAATTGTACAAAAGTTTACAGCAAGAAACGATGGTAATTTTTACCACTGCGCATAGCCGTTATGCACTCGACGGATTTGAGTTGAGTGCCGTCGATTTTCTATTAAAGCCTTTTACCTACGAGCGCTTTTTATTGGCGGTGAAGAAGGCCCAGGATTATCACAATTTCATGCATCGTCCCGATTCGCTTACTTCGGCAAGCATTTTTGTACGCAGTGAGTATAGTCTGGTGAAAATCAAGCTGTCGGACATTATTTATATCGAAGGGTCCGACGATTATATCAAGATCATTCAAGAAACCGGCAACCATATCATTGCCCGTATGACCATGAAAGCGATTACGGAGAAGCTGCCGGCGGCGGAATTCCTTCGCGTGCATAGATCTTTTATCATCCCCCTCTCGAAAATCACCCACATACGGAACAAGAATATCTACATCGGCGACTCCGAAATTCCGGTGGGGGTAAGCTATGAACAGGAGTTCAATCAGCGATTTAAGGGCGAATAACCCGTTCAACCAACAAAAATGCTCGTTTAGTCCTTATTTTTATGGTATTCACCGCTAAAATTTGTTAGTTCGCCAAAATTGAATCATATTTGTATCAGCAAGAACGGGAGACCGTTATTTGCCTAAATCATAGGTAGGTTTAGTGATTGTTTCTTTAAGAAGAAGGAGCATGGAGTTGAAATGAAAGAATAGTAACGGGTTCTCAATTTCGATGACATCTCCTTCTTTTTTTTGTCTTTAAAATACAAAGGGCGCCTCGTATAAACGGGACGCCCTTTATCATTAATTGAGGAATTTATTTGCTGATAATAAACCTTCCTGCGCGCGTTTCTATTCCTGAAAGATTTCGAATGCTGTATAAGCCATTCGACAATGCATCCAAGTTTAATTTTATTTGCGTTTCGTTAGCTGTGAACGATTTGATTAATCGTCCCGCAGCATCGTAGATCGCATATTCACCGTAAGGAAGGCCTTTGATGACGATTGTTCCGTTGCTAGGATTAGGTGATATGTTAATCGCCTGGATATCGTTATTCGGATTAAAGATGCCTACTGTTGAAGTAATGTCAACTGTTGTAGATGTATTACATCCGTTCCCATCTGTAATAACTACAACATAAGTGCCGGCTGTTAATCCGCTGAGGTCTTCTGTTGTTGAACCGTTATCCCAACTATAAGTATATGCCGGTGTTCCTCCATTTACTGTTAAGTCGATACTTCCATCGTTGCCCGTAGTTTCATTTGTAGAAACGAATGTTGCTGTTAAAGGACTAGGTTCGCTAATGGTGATGCTTCCGGTGGTGCTGCAATTAGCATCATCGGTAACAGTATAGTCGTAGATGCCTGCCGCTAGTGCGATTAAATCTTCGGTAATTTCTCCATTGCTCCAAGTATAGCTATAGTTCGAACTGCCTCCATTTACGGTTAAGTCGATTGTTCCGTTTTGGTCGCCGTTACACAATACATTCGATGTTATTGCCGATGCTGTTGGCGCTGCAATATTATTAACTGCTGCTTGGTTCATAATAGTACATCCGTTTTCATCATAAATAGTGAAGTCAAACGTGCCTGCTGCTAGCGATGAAATGGAAGCGTCTGATGATCCGTTATTCCAGTTGTACGAGAGGACGCCCGTACCCCCGTTTGCTGTTACCGAAATTGATCCGTTGTTTTGATTACAATGTTCATCAACAACAGTTACGTTGTATGAAATTGCAGTAGGCTCTGTAATGGTAACACTCGAATTATTCAAACATCCATTGGCATCCATTACTTGCACTTGATAAGTTCCGGCTGTTAGGTTGCTTTCTGTTGTTGATGTTCCGCCCGACGACCACTGAATGTTTAAGTTTCCTGTTCCGCCTGTTGCTTGAATTGTAGCTTCTCCGGTTCCTCCGTTACAGAGTGGAGCAACGGTAGTAAAGGATGTGCTTATAGCTGCCGGATCGGTGATAGTGAAGTTTTGCGTATAGGCGCAACCGTTATCATCGGTGATAGTTAAAGAATATTGCCCGGCGTAAATCGCAGTTTCACTATCTGTTGTACTTCCTGTCGACCAATCGTATGAGTATGCTCCTGTCCCTCCAATAGCAGTAACCGAAGCTGACCCGTCGCCGCTATTGCATAATGGATTCGTGGTAGTAATCGTCATTTGAACTGCTGTTGGTTCATTAACAGTGATAGATGTTGAATAAGAGCATCCATTGTCATCTGTGATAACTACTGAATATGTTCCTGCTAATAAATTATTATCGCTTGCTGTATTTGTTCCGTTGCTCCAGTTGTAACTTAAATTACCTGTACCTCCGGTAGCTGTAACTGTCGCTTCTGCTGTTCCACCATTGCATAATGGCTCAATAACATTGTTAGATGCTGATATTGCAGATGGCTCTGTGATGATAAACGATGCTGTTGTTTCACATCCGTTTCCATCAGTAATTGTACATTGGTATGTTCCAAATGTAAGATCATTGAATGACGATACATTGTCGGTGCTATGATCCCATGCATAGGCATAAGGTGTTGTTCCGCCCATAGGCATAATTTCAGCGATGCCGTTGTTACCTCCGTTACATGTTATATTAGTTTGTGAAGTAGTCGTTGATAATACAGTTGGTTGAGTAATAGTAATCGATTCTGTCGATGTACATCCGTTAGCATCAGTGATATTACAAGTATATAAACCTGCTGTTTGATTATTTAACGATGATGTTACGTCTGCTGTATGATTCCATGTGTATTGATATGGTGCAGTTCCTCCCGCAGGTGTTGCTGCTAAAGTTCCGTTGTTTCCTCCGAAGCAGGATATGTTTGTTGATGCTAAGTTGGTCGATAATACTGTCGGTTGTCCGATAGTTGTCGATCCTGTTTTTAAACATCCATTCGCATCAATAATGCTGTATGTATAATTGCCTGCTGCTAATGCTGTAATCGTTGTTCCTGTCCCGCCGCCTTGCCATGTAATGGTATAGGGTGATGTTCCGCCCGTAGGCGATACTTCAGCTGTTCCATCATTACTTCCGTTACATAGAGCATCTGTTGACGATGCGTTCGATGTAATAGCAGATGGTTGATTGACGGTGTATGATCTCTGTGATGTACATCCGTTCGCATCGGTTAATGTTAAGGTGTATGTACCTGCTGCTAATTGTGTGGCAGAACCGCTTGTTGATCCGTTAGACCAAGCATAAGTGTAAGGTGTTGTTCCTCCTGAAATTCCGGTAGTAACATTTCCTGTCGAAGCTCCATTACATCCCGCATCATGTGCAGTTCCATTAATTGAGATTGCAGTTGGTTGACTAATTGTAAACGATCGTGATGTAGTACATCCATTAGCATCAGTTACATCGCAAGTATATGATCCTGCAATGTAAGCAGGACTCGTTGCTGATGTTCCTCCCGATGGCCATGAGTAACTATATGGTGATGTTGCTCCTGATACAATGATTGTAGCACTTCCGTTTGATCCACCGTTGCATGATACATTTGTAGTTGATCCGCCTAAACTAAATCCACTCGGTTGTGTGATAGTTGCTGATTGTAATGCAGTACATCCATTGTTGTCGGTGATTGTACAAGTATATGTTCCGGCTGATAACGAGCTCTTATTTGCAGTAGTTCCTCCAGATGACCATAAATAGGTATATGGAGATGTTCCGCCTGAAGGACTAATTGTTGCACTTCCGTTTGTTCCTCCATTGCATGATACGTTTGTAGTAGATGCTGAAGTAGCTACCGCTGTTGGTTGAGTAATTGTAAATGTTCGTGATGATGAACAATTGTTAGCATCTGTTACTGTTACAGTATATGTTCCTGCCGCTAGTCCTGTTTTTGAAGAGGTAAATCCGCCGTTCGACCATTGGTACATATATGCAGGTGTACCTCCTGATGTTGATATCGATGCTGCTCCTGTACTTAATCCGTTGCATGCAACATTTGTTGAAGTTGGAGTAGTAGTGATAGCTGTTGGTTGTGTAATTGTAAATGATCGCGCCGATGTACATGAGTTCGCATCTGTGATGGTACATGTATATGCTCCTGCAGCTAACGATGATATCGAATTGCTTGTTGCTCCCGTTGTCCAGCTGTATGTATAAGGCGATGTTCCTCCGCTTACTATTACTGTTGCGGTTCCTGTTGTTGTTGCATTACAAGCTACGTTTGTTTGCGACCAAGAATTTGATAAGGCCGCTGCAGGTTGTGTTACAGTAATCGATCTTGATGAACTGCAACCTACATTGTCAAGAATATTTACAGTATATGTTCCGGCAGATAATCCTGATGCGAATGAGTTTGTTCCTCCGGTCGGTGACCATGAATACGTATATGGTGCAGTTCCTCCTGATACAGATAATGATGCTGTTCCATTTGACCCTGAGTAACAACTTACGGAAGTAGAGGATCCGGAAGATGTTATTGCAGGGTTGACTGTAATTTTCAATGCAGCTGTTGTGTCGGATGCGAATCCTGAAGTTGCTATTCTACGATACCATGTACTTACTGATGGTGTAGAAGGTGAATAATTTGTATTCGAATTCGTTCCTGTTGCCGCCGAAAACCCTGACGTGGCACTTGTTGTTGAACTTTGCCATTGATAGGTATAACTTCCTGTTCCTCCGCCTACAGATGTTCCTGTAATTGTTGATGCAGATGCTCCATTACATATTGTTTGTGCTGATGAAATAGTATTTGATGTTACATGCATGTAAATTGTAACATTTGCGCTAATGGTTTGCACAGGGTCTGTTGCAAGTCCTCCGTATTCAACTACGTATGCAAGGCTATTGTTTGGTAAATCGTTCCATGCTCCGGGATTGGATCCTGAAGAATAGATTTCCCCATAGTGTTCTCCACCTGAATTGTTTGGTTCACCGCTATTCCAATTCGTGTATCTCCCTGAAACGGCAGTTGGAAAATTGTTGCCGGTAGAAAATTGTGTTCCTGCTTCAGGACCGGTTACCCAGTACCATTTACCTTCTGAATTTGATTGATTGGAAAAAGTTGTTGTTCCTGTTGCTGCATTGATATACGTATAGTTGTCAGATGCTCCAATCCAAGCATCAGCATTTAATACTTGACGAATGAAATTGTTTTCAGCTGCAGATGTAATAGTTGCTAAATATCCTCCATAACCTAAATAACTTCTAGCTTCTGCGGCTGTTTTTGCGGAAGTCCAAGTAGCAGTGCTGCTTATTAATTCATAGTAGTGTCCGTTGGTAAATGCAGAACTACTACCTGCCGAAAACGTTACTGTACGATCTCCAACTTGTGAAGTGTTTGTGCATCGGTATGTCACTGTTCTCAAAAACGTTTGCCAGTTAGCTGCGGATGTCGATCCTGTGAAAGCTAATGTTCCTGTAGAACTGTTGTAGGCTGTGACACTAATACCTGACGGTAATGTGCCAGTGTACGACAATACATCACCTGATTGCAATCCCGTAGAGATTGTAACTCTAAATCCGCTGATGTTACTGCCGGATGTAACAGTGAGCGCCGGGTCAACTGCGAAGGCAGCGGCATTCAGTGTATAGCCTTGTGTGGCGGTTCCTTCTTTTACCGTTAGTTGTGCATGCGCAGCAGTGCTAACGAATAAAATTATTGCTAGGATAAAAA
This sequence comes from Bacteroidota bacterium, assembly GCA_029547265.1. Lineage (GTDB taxonomy): Bacteria > Bacteroidota > Bacteroidia > AKYH767-A > OLB10 > CAINEC01. The sequence continues at coordinate 1,490 of JAKPPP010000200.1, read as the reverse complement.
CCTTAGTTAATCCTTTTGCAAATGATGAAATTTGGGGGGTAATTTTCCTCATTTTATATGATATGATTAATAATGTCGACACGAAACTCTGAACGCAATAACTAGCTCAGGAAATTTAAAATAGCCACTACCAAAATGTTCTCATTTGGCTCTTTCTCCGGTCAACGCTCCAATTGATTGTAGAATCAATATTTAATCATTTAGGTGTTGTGTGAACCGGAGGGGACGGTCATATTAAATGAACTCCTATAAATAATTATTAGATGTTTATACCTTTACGAATAGGCAGGGTTTCGCTAAAACAGTGCGATAGCATTCAATTGCTTTAATCTAGTATGGTATTAAACTGTAAGGTTTTACATGAAAAGTGTTCGATTTGAACAAACAGTTTTGAGTTTATACCTCTAAGTGATTATACTTATGTCTTTTTTTGACGTTTTGTAAGCTGTATGAAAAGGATATAAAAAAATCCGCTTGTTTGAAGCGGATTTAGCATTAATTCTGAATGCCCATAACATTAGCAGCCTAATTTGAACATAAATTCAACTACATGGAATCTATATTTTTTCAAAAAAATCATATAGATGTTTGATGAATATGACTGGCTATAGTATATTGACAATAGAAATACTTTCCATAAAATCCCGAACATCATTTATTGGTTGATATAAACAATTTTTAACGTTCCCGCTAAAAAATTTAAAGCGGCTACTGCCTTTACCTGCAGGAGCAAGTTATCTCCGTTTCGCAGCTGAAGCAAATTGAAAGAGGACTTCGGTTTCTAATGATTTTAAACAATTCTATTTCTCTGAAAGTAGTGAATTGCTATATTGCATTAAAGCTTTAACTTTTATCCGGTTCATCTCGCCATTCGGACCGGCAACGAATCCGTCGAGGGATATATGCATGAAGCTAATTATTTTTCTCATTTGTATTTCTGTTTGTGGTGTAATCTATTGTTTGATTTTTGTGTAAAGAAAAGAATTATTTAAATTTAAAGGGGAAATATGTGATTATTGATGATCGATTACCGATTTTACACAATCAGATCTTGGTTCATTATATTGGATCGCGATCATCTAGTATCATTCATCGATCATCTAGCATCGACTTTTCGGTTTTACACAATCAGATCTTGGTTCCTTATATTGGATCACGATCATCTAGTATCAATCATCGATCATCTTGCATCGACTTTTCGGTTTTACACAATCAGATCTTGGTTCCTTATATTGGATCGCGATCATCGGTTGACCTTGCGGAAATTCCCATCGGTTTCTGCACTAAATTCAATCATTCAATCAATCAATCATTCATTGGAAAGGCAATAGGCAATAGATTTTAGATTATCTTGATTCATTATCAAAAACCAAGATCTTAATACATGAAATCGAGAATCAAAAAACGATATTAGATATTAGATGATAGATGTTAGATGATCGCGAATCATTTTCAAGAACCGAGATCTTAATACATGAAATCGAGAATCA
>JAKPPP010000100.1 GCA_029547265.1 Bacteroidota bacterium | reverse complement strand
AGTAAAAAAGGGCACCCAGCCCGCCCCAACCCCGAACGGGGTGACATTATAGTAACTGGGGGGGTATTTCGACTCATCTCGGCTCATTTCGACTCCGCTCAATGACCGCATTTCGACTCATCTCGACTCCGCTCGATGACCGCCGCTCAATAACCGCCGCTCGAGATCCTCGAAACATAAAATGATTTCGCTATCCGCTTCGCGAACTGTAAACCCCGAAGGGACTAGACCGTAAACTGTAAACCCTAAACCACCCTCATTTCGCAATCCGCTTCGCGAACCATAAACACTAAATCGTAAACTTTAAACAGCGTAAGCGAACATCTCGCCGCCCGCTTCGCGAACCATGAACTAAGAACCATGAACCTTTTTTCCATACTCCCCATCCAAACCAAAATTCTTTACTCCACCCTTATTTCTATTCAAAAAACATCTCTCTACTCGCTTCGTGAAATCCAAAATTCAAAATCCCCCCTATCTCTTCACAAACTTCCCAACTAAAACTTCTTTTTCAGTTTGCAACCTCACAACATACACTCCACTAGGTTGAGAAGCGAATGAACTGCTTTGCATCAAATAACCGCCATCAATCGATTGGGATGATTTACTAAGCAATTGTCCGTTACTATTGTAAAATTCTAATACTCCTCGTTTTCCTTTCAATTCAGCTGCATTAACAAATACTTTTTGCCAAGTTGGGTCGTAATACAAATTAAGTTGGCGTTGTTTTGGGAAAATACTTGGCAATAGGGAAGTTAAAGTATCGCATTGGGAGCCAGCCCATCTACCCAATTCATAATTGGGGTTGTTAGGAAGTCCCTCATATGTCTTATGTCCACCTAAATAAAAACTATAGGGTTGAAAATCGCAAGCCAAAGAATTACTATCAGGGTAATTAACTACTGACAAATTTGAGTTAACGGTATTAATTGTTTCATTACAATACAACCAAAATAAACATGTATCATAGCCAACCCATTGTGTAGTTAAATATATTTTATTATCCGGACCTTTTTGTAACAATCCGGGCCATTCTAAATTAGAAAATGTATGCAAAGTATCTGCACTAGCAGCAAAATTTGTTGCATTCAAATCGAATTGAATCAGATAGGCGGTATCTTGGTTTGATCCTTGATAAAGAGAACTTACATATAATTTACTTTCATCAGGCGACACTTCGAAGCCCCAGTAAAATTTATAGGGTGGGCCAAGTAATCCTTGAAAGGTAATAGGATTAGAAAACAATCCAGTACATCTATCAAAATCATAACGTTCAATTATACTCGAAGCAGCAACACAATACAAGTGATTCCCAGTATTATTAAATTTCATACGAGAAAACGTTTCTTTTCGCGGAATTCCTATATTTTGTTGAGGCATCGTTGTAATTCCATTAGCGTTTACTAAATATACCATTATATCATTAGTAAATTGCTGCGCTTTCCAATTACGTACGATCACCCACCAATCACGTCCGTTCCCATGTCTAACAGCAGTAACACCATCAGCAATACTATCGCTATTTAATTGAACATTTTTCTGTATCACTTTTCCAAGTCCATTGTTGTAAGATAAATCTACTTGGGAATAAAAAAGGCCATACACCGGAGCTGATTCTCCTGCACAAAACAAATAGTATTTTGTTGAACTTGAAGGATCCGGGACAATTACCATCTCCTGATATAAGGCTGAGCCAACAATCGTATCTCCATTTTGCATCGTTAGATGATTTTTGTTAGTTACATAACCAGCCTTACCTGTAACGGTATTATAAGGATAGGGGGGAGGTTGGGGTGTGCTAGAATAAAAAAGCAAATTTCCTACACTGTCGCAAATACTAACACAAGAACCTCTTGCTCTTAATGTACTAAAGCTTGAAACTGGATTTGATAAGTTTTTAAAATCTATTGCTGCACTATCACCAAATGCCCAATATCTATCTGTATTTTGAGCATTGAGTGAACCGAATATCAACAACAAAACAAAAACCAACAAGCTTCTAACCGCCTTCATAAAATGTAGCCTTAAAGTGACAAATATTTACCAAATGTATATATTATTCTTAAAAAAAGGAAATTGCTAATCACTTAATCGTTTGTAAGCGTTTATCCCCCGACTATTTGGAGACTTTTTTGTAATTTTAATTAGGGAGGACCCCATATTGAGGAAAGAAAGAGCAATGCATTAAAAAGCGAAATTATTTAAAACAGTATTATTCCTGCTTTGTACATTCTGTGCTGCTTTTAAAATTCTGTATTTTGCTTTTGCTCTAACTTCTACCAACCTTCCACTCCAATCTCCCATATTCCCTTTTTAAGCTGTTTTTGGGATTATGGCGTTGAATATTGCCGCCAAAAAAACTTGCAATTAGTTAATATCCAGCATCATGCATGGAATCATAACCTCCTTTTCATGAAGAATTACTACCTTTGCGTCCCTTAAAAAATTTAAAAAATGGCTATCCTTAAACCATTTCGCGGTGTTCGTCCCGCTAAAGAGTTAGTAAAACGTGTAATCTGTCGCCCGTACGATGTATTGGACGAGAAAGAAGCACGCATCGAAGCGAATGGAGATCCTATCTCTTTTTACCGCGTTATTAAACCGGAAATGGATTTCCCTGATGATTTCGACCATTACTCGCCTGAAATCTATAAAAAAGGAAAAGCTACTTACGAGCAAATGAAAGCCGACGGAGTATTTTTTCAGGATACTACCGATTGCCTCTACATCTATGCTCAAACAATGAATGGTCGCCAACAGTTCGGGATCGTTGGTTGCGCAAGCGTTGAGGATTATGTTAATGATATCATCAAGAAACATGAGCTGACGCGTCCCGATAAAGAGGAAGATCGTAAAAACCACGTTCGCGTTGGAAATATGAATGCTGAACCGGTATTTTTTGCTTACCCTCATGTTAATGCATTAGACGAAATCGTTGCGAAAATTGCTGCAGGAACACCGGAATATGACTTAGTTACTGATGATGGTATCGGACATACTTTCTGGGTGGTGAGTGATTCTGCTACCGTTAATGCAATCGTTGAAGAATTTGCAAAAGTTCCGTTTACTTATGTAGCCGACGGACATCATCGTACAGCAGCAGCTGCCTTAGTAGGGAAAGAATTAAAAGATGCTAATCCGAACCATAACGGAACTGAAGAATACAACTTCTTCTTGGCAGTTCACTTCCCTGATAACCAATTACAGATTATGGATTACAATCGCGTAATCAAAGATCTTAACGGATTAACATCTGAAGAATTCAAACAAAAGATTGCAGAAAACTTCGATATCGAAGAAAAAGGAAATACAGAATATCGTCCCGAGGCATTACATAAATTCGGAATGTACCTAGAAGGCAAATGGTATGCTTTAACAGCAAAACCCGGAACATTCAACGATGCTGATCCGATAGGAGTATTAGATGTAACTATCCTCAGCGAAAAAGTATTAGCGCCGATCTTAAATATCGTTGACCTTAGAAAAGATAAACGCATTGAATTTGTTGGAGGATTAAGAGGATTAGGCGAACTTAAAAAACGAGTTGACAGCGGAGAAATGAAGGCTGCATTTGCACTTTATCCTGTAACCATGAAACAACTGATCGATATTGCCGACAACGGATTAATCATGCCTCCGAAAGTAACTTGGTTCGAACCGAAGTTACGTAGCGGATTAGTGATTCATGAGTTGGCGTAATAGCTTGTAGGAAATATTTAAAAAATCATCTCTGTAGATTATGGAGATGATTTTTTTTGTTTCAATTAAATTTACAATAAGTCTTATTAAAAAGATATATCGCAGCAGGATTCACATTTCTGATTTTTTAGTTAGCAAAAATTGAAGTAATTTGCAGCAGACTATCAGAAGACTTATATCCACTACATTTTCAATTACGAATGACCAATACATCGTCAGTACCTTTACCGTTCGAATATTTGCAAGCGCTTCAAAATTTAGCTGCGAAAACAGGAAGTAACGACAATAAAGCCATCACTTTCTACAAACTGGCCGGAAGAAATATCCTTTTTAAGATCGAAGCACTATGCCGCATTTATAAAAGCATCAACGACAAAAAAATATTTGATCCTTTAAACGATCAAGTTAAAACTGCAGAGGATATTTTAGGACAATATGACTTTGAAGTTTGGTTTGCGCAGCAGTTTAAGTCGACAGAAGGCAGTTTTTACGATAATTTATCCAATGGTCTCATTCAATTTGAAAAGAAGTTTGAAGTCGATTTTACTGCTACGGGATTCATTCCCGCTAACTCAGGCATGTATGAAAATATTTCGGATCAGCTTAAGCATGTGAAATGGCCTGCGGAACGTGAATTTGCCGAACAATTGACGGCTTTCATGATCAAGAAAATAGAGAAGATTATAAAAGAATATGAGGAAGGCACCTTCGATCTCAGTGAGCCCGAAGAAGGCATTCATGAGCTCAGAAGAAAGATCCGTTGGATCAGCATTTATGCTTCGGTCGCAAACGGATTTATCCAGTTGAAACCGGGTCCCCTGCCCCACCCCGACTTACAACGCTACCAAACGGAAGAGATCATCCATTCCCCTTTCAACGAGCTCCCTAAGAAGCCACGAGGCATCAATCCTATACAGATTCAATCGCCTCACTTTTATGCGCTCAGCTGGATGATACAAGAATTGGGCGTTATTAAAGACAGAGCCTTATTAAACATTACCTTTGAGGACAGAATTAAATCCTACAAAACAGAGAAATCGGAAGTAGAGAAAATCAGGAAAAAACTCGACCAGAATAAGAGCAAACTTGAAGACGATATCCACTATGCAACAAGTATAGTCGACGATTTCTTTAAAAAGCATCTCATCTTACAACGAATTATCCGAGATCTGCAAAGGACACATTCTGACGCTTAATAAAATTCGGTAATCCATCAACGTTATGAAAAAGAAAATTCTTCTATTACACGGAGCACTAGGATCCACTTCTCAGTTCGAAGAACTTGCTAAGCTGTTATCAAAGACATTTTCAGTATTTCAATACGACTTTCCGGGACATCACGGAAAGGCTTTCCCCGAAGAGCGACTTACCGTTCCCTTATTACAAAAACATTTGCATGAGTATATCCGTGAATTCCAGCTTACAGGATGTTTAGTTTTCGGCTATAGCATGGGAGGATATGTTGCATTAAAGCAAGAGTCGGTTTCACATGGTACATTCAGCGGGATATTTACTCTAGCCACCAAATTTGATTGGTCGCCGGAAATAGCACAAAAAGAAAAAGCGATGTTGAATCCCGCGAAGATGATGGAAAAAGTACCTGATTATGCTGACATGCTCATGCACCGACATTTTCCCGGCGACTGGAAAAAAGTTTGCGAAGAAACAGGTTACCTGATGGAACATCTCGGGAAACATGCCATGTCAGCCGACGATTTCGATAATGTACATTGCAAAGTACGATTAGCTGTTGGCGATCGTGATATGATGGTGACGATAGCAGAAACGCAAAGAATATACACCGAATTACCTGATGCATCATTATTAGTGATGCCGCATACATCGCATCCGTTTGAAAAAGTAAATCACGCTTATCTGAACGAAGAAATCTGCAGATTTGCAACTGAGCTATGAGTATTAATTTAGAAAACTATCAAAAGATCAACAGCATCATTGCGCCTTATCACGCGCAGTTGGTAGCGGTATCGAAAACCAAACCTGTTGAAGATATTTTATCGTTGATGCAAGAAGGACAAATTGCATTCGGCGAAAATTATGTGCAAGAGTTAACAGAGAAACACGAGGCTATTCCTGAAAATATAGAGTGGCACTTCATCGGACATCTTCAGAGCAACAAAGTAAAGTACATTCACGAGTTTGTGCATTTAATACATGGTATCGACAGTTTAAAGTTGCTGAATGAAGTAAACAAACAAGCAGAAAAATCGGGTCGCACGAGTGATTGTTTATTACAAATATTCATCGCTGATGAAGCCACGAAATTCGGACTCGACGAAAAAGAAGCAACAGAAATATTAGAACTAAAAGAAAAAGGTCAACTCAACAATATTCGAATCAGAGGATTGATGGGAATGGCCAGTTTCACAGAAGATCAACAACAAATAAAAAACGAATTCAGCGGATTAAAAAAGCTATTCGATCAATTTAAACAACAACCATATTTCGACACACTCTCGATGGGGATGTCGGGAGATTACCAAATAGCGCTCGACTGTGGCAGCACGATGATTAGAATCGGAAGCGCACTATTCGGAGCAAGAAACTACAACAAATAAAATTATGTTTTCATTAGCCATACACGGAGGAGCGGGAACCATCACTAGATCGATGATGACAGCCGAGAAAGAACAAGCCTATTTATCGGCTTTAAGTGCTGCTTTAAAAGCGGGAAAAGAAGTTTTAACGAAAGGAGGTAGCTCATTAGATGCCGTAACTTCAGCAGTAATAAGTTTAGAAGACAATCCCCTATTCAATGCAGGTAAAGGAAGCGTTTTCACTCACGAAGGACATCATGAAATGGATGCTTCTATTATGCGTGGCGACACCTTAGATGCGGGAGCAGTAAGCGGAGTAAAACACATTAAAAATCCGGTAGTATTATCGAGAGCGGTGATGGAAAAATCGGATCATGTATTTCTTTACGGCAAGGGTGCAGAGATCTTTGCGGCACAACAAGGATTCAGCTTTGAAAGTGACGAATATTTTTACGATGCCTTTCGTTACGCGCAACTTCAAGATGCTCTAGAAAGCGGAAAAGTACAACTCGATCATACCGAAAACGGAAACAAAAAATTCGGAACCGT
>JAKPPP010000088.1 GCA_029547265.1 Bacteroidota bacterium | reverse complement strand
TACAAGGCAAGTGGGGAAATAGTACCTATACCTATATCCAATGGTTCAACAGTTGGAATTTGGTTAAATCAAGTTGGGGGCGATCCACCGGGACCATGCACAGAGTGTTTTAATCCTAAAGTGTATCTTAAAAATCAATATGCATCAAATACGAATTTTGGGCGTTTAGTAATAGACGAATCCAAATATATTAATTCTGGTGAATTTGCAAATTTACCAATTAATACGAGTCATACTGTCAGATCGGAACAAGATAAGTACATCGTTGATAATGATTCTACTCAACAACATCATTGGAACGAAGATGAGACTAATATATCTTTTAAGAGAAATATTTCTATAAACGATTGGACTATGTATGAAGAATCAAATTTTATTGATCTTATTCCCTGCATACTCAAGACCAATTCTTTAACCGGTGACATTTGCACGATCCCTATCGAATTTAAAGATCCCTGGCTGGTCGAATCAAACTACACCCGACCCAGAACTTATCGTACTTATGGTTCGCCATTCTATCCGGGAAATGGATATGGTGCATTTAAGGATCATTACCCCGATCCTGAAAATCCGATATATCCTTACTATAAAATGCGCGTTCCTGCGAATATTGATGATGGCGATCTGATCTCAGTTTTCAGTCACTGGTCGGTAAATCCTTCTGGTGGCGCCGAGTTAGATGTGGATTCACCTGAAACTGACGTAGTATTCAAGACTTCCGGAGTAGTCGTTACGGCTAATTTCTATCAGTATCGGCGCTCTGCCTTTCAAGGCAGTATTCCGATTGACCTGACCTTGAATGGTAATATTAATGTAGTTGGTGATGTAAATATCACAGGAGCCGGTAATGTAGTCGTGCAACCATCAACCGTTTTTAAAATAGCGCAAAATAAGATAATTAGAGTATATGGTGACTTCACGGCCAGTGGAAGTGGAATTATTTTTAAACCCGTTGATCCCAATTACACGATCAAGAACTACTGGAAAGGCATCTACACGTACAGTACCGGCAAAACCATCTTGAATAACGTCCGCGTCGAAGGCGCTAATTATGGATTGTACATTTATTATGGTAGGGGCTCTGTGTACAATTGCACTTTCTACAATAATAATTATGGTCTGCGGATTTTATACCCTAACAGTTCCTTTAATATATATCAATGTACTTTTACCAATAACAATACTGCGGTCTATTCTAGTAGCGCCAATGTTCTCGTTGCCAACAGTACTTTTAGCAATAACACTTATGGCCTGAAAACTTATAGTAGTACAGGAAGTATATTAAGCAATGTATTTTCCAATAATTCACAAGGCATCGCAATATATTCTGGTAGTTTAGATTTTTCCACCTCGACTAAAAATCTAAGTTACATCAATAATACAATCCAGAATAACAGCCAGTACGGTATATATATCGGTAGTAGTGCCTATCCCACACTGGGTGAATACTATGTTGATTCGAAAGGTTACACTCATGGCGGATTCAATTTATTTTCACGAGGTACCGGCGCTTATGATGTCTATAGTCTGTATGCATCATCTATTGATGCCAGGATGAATTGGTGGGCGTCCAACGCTAATCGATATGGTAATTTTCTAATTGTACCTACGGCAGATGATGGCGGCTTACTTAAAACGGTATCTCAATATTCTATAGAAAATGGACAAGATCAGATCAGATTTCAGGAAACTATGTCTCAAGCGAGCCAGTTGATTTCAGATAGTCTATTTAACGAAGCAATATCTGTCTATAGAACGATTATTTCGGATTACCCACATTGCTTAGAGTCAGCATTTGCTTTAAATGGTATCGTTTATAGTTATTATTGTCTGCAACATCCCGAAAAAATTCTATCTGAGTTGGAATCATTGCTTCTTACTAATAAAGGTAACCTGGTTGAAATATTTATAAAAGATTTTATCTCAACGGAATATATTAAATACGAACGATTTATTGAGGCATCAAATTTACTTGATGAATTGTTGATTGATTATGAAAAATACGAAATGGATGAACAGGCCGCATATACACTTTTGAATAAAACTTACTTACAACAGTACCTAACAAATAATTTATCAATCGGGAAAAAAGGAGGAACGGCGACCCAATTTAAATCAGTAGAATGTCTGATATTACTTTATTCCAAATATCCAAATTCTACAGCCGCTTCATTGGCAAAAGAGGAATTGGGTGATGATTTTTTCATTAATGAACCTTTACCAGAACAAACGGAAGTAATAATAGCCGATCATCGCATCTATCCTAATCCCTTCAATATTAATACAACTGTTGCGTTCGACCTGCCGGAAGAAGCCGGGGTTGAGATCATCGTTTACGACTTGATGGGACGGGAGGTTTGGAAATCGGCGAAGACCAATTATTCTGCCGGAACATATTCAATTATCTGGAACGGCGTCAATCAATCCGGTCAGCCGGTTGGAACTGGAATTTATATCGTCCGGCTGAATTCCACCAAATACACCGCCACTCAAAAAGTCTTACTTATGAAATGAAAATGGAGATATTGATGGATCAGTTTACGCAATTTATGGAATTGATGGGCAACAAGGTTTCGCAGGTTATTCAGAAGCCGCGCCGGCTCTATTTTGTGGTGTCGAATGAAAACCTCAAAGAAATTGCCCGGTATTTGTTCGTTACGCTTGGCTGTCGGCTCTCGACCGCTACTGCTCAAGAAACCTATCACGGTCTCGAAATCCTGTATCATTTTTCGCACGACGCCAGCGGTTGCTATTATTGCCCACGGGTGGTTTTAACTGACAAGAAGAATCCAAAGGTTAATACCATCACCGATATCGTGACCGGTGCACTGTGGATCGAACGCGAGATATTCGATTTATGGGGTATCGAGTTTAGCGGGCATCCGCGTATGGAACAACTCCTGACGTTGAATAGTCCGGAAAATCCCGACAGACCGTTACGCTTCGGGAGGTCGTTATGACCGAAAACAAGATTCCGCTTGGTCCATTTCATCCACTATTGGAAGAAGCCGAGTACTTCGAACTGAAAGTGGACGGTGAGACGGTGGTTGATATTGATATGGAAATCGGCTGGATGCACCGCGGACATGAGTTCATCAGCGAATCCAAGACTTTTACCCAATCTATTTATCTAGTTGA
>JAKPPP010000087.1 GCA_029547265.1 Bacteroidota bacterium | reverse complement strand
ATTAAATATGGACGACTATGTTGACATTACATCATTAGCTACAAAGCCATATTGGACAAAAGTAGAATATGAAGTACCTGACAACTGGTGGCATGATAACAGTTATTTAAATATCCCATTAAATGACTATATGAAAATCGTGAAGGAGTCTATTCGTAAAGGCTATACAGTATTAATTGGAGGAGATGTATCTGAATCAGGTTTTGATGCTTGGAATCAAATCGCTGTTGTTCCTACATACGACATTCCATCTGAATATATCGACGAGAATGCGAGAGCGATTCGTTTTTTAAATGGAGCTACGACCGATGATCATGGAATGCACCTTGTAGGATATTTAGAAAAAGACGGTAAGGATTGGTATTTGATTAAGGATTCGGGTGCGGGCTCACGTAACTGTGGTAAAGAATCGAAAAACTTCGGATATTATTTCATGCACGAAGATTATATCAAATTAAAAATAATGGACATCATGGTGCATAAAGATGTTGCCAAAGACATTATTTCTAAGTTTAAATAAAATTTAGCTGTTAAAGAAATCTAAAATAAGCTGTTGGTATTCTTCAATACTATCAGGTTTAGTGAAAATCATCCCAACCATTAATTTGAGTTGGGATGATTTTTTTATATCGTAAGCCTCAGCCCAAAGAGCAACTTGTTCAAGTACTTTTTCTTGGTCATTATTCAGAACAGTATTTAGTCCCGAGTTCTTTTTAAATAACTCTTTCGATTTCGCCACGGCGAGAATACGATCTCCCTTGTACTTCTTATTGATTAATTGAGAGATTTTCAGTGCCACATCTTGAACTTTAACCGGAATATTTTTGTGGAAGTTTAAAGCGATATTGCTCTCTGTAAAGCTAAGTAGTATTTTTTCGGATGTGCGATACCATTTAACTTTAGAAAGTTTAATAGTCTCTTTCGCTGCAAGCGCTGCTAATGATTTGTCGACAGGTCGGAATCCGAATCGATAATAAAACCAGAAAGCGCCTGATTGAATTCCCTCAGGATTATTTAATCCGTACTGATAAGGTTCAACCTCGATATAATTCACTTTAAAAGCTTGACGGTATACTCGAAGTAGTTGGCATAAAACGAATCCCGATTCTCCACCTCTAAATGATTCAAAAATGTTGATGCCGAAATACGCAGCCTCCCCGAAGATCCAAGCTCCTCCATACGCAGAAGGCAGTCCGTTTTTAAATAAGGTATAACCAACATAAGATTCAAGAGGAAGTTGTCGCTCGGCGGTCATTCCATAAATTGCGACTGAGATGCCATGGTCTAATTCGAAGTAGCGCAAACTACGGCTATCCATGTACGTTATAGGATCGGTTTCTCTTCCGAGTATAGTTAGAGAATTTTCTATTACGTTAATTAGACTAGTTTTATTTTCTACAGTAAGTTCTGTCTGAACAGGTAGAGGAGAATTTATTAAAGAGTTAAAATCAAATTTCTTGAGAATTGAAGAATGAAAGAAAGGTTTAGCAAAATTCAGACGATTGAAGGCCTTAGAAAGAGTTGGCGATTTCGGATTTATCTCGGTATATAGGCCTAATCCATCGAAAAAATGATCTTTTATAAAAGGTGTGTTGTTTAGTTTGGCAAGTTCGCTACAAATAAATTGAAGTCGATTACGAATGGGGATATTTAATACATCCAATAATTCATTGTTTTTCCATCCGGCAGAGGCATCACTAATCTCAATAATTGGCAAGGTATGTTTTAATGCTTCCCCTAATTCAATTGAAGAGTTTTCGAAACCGTTTAAAGAAACATCGGCATACGGTAATGATAAAAGGCGGCAGTTACAATCATGTGAATATCGCGATATATATGGAGTGAATGGAAGGCCGGAATTACTAAAGATATCAGCACATTTAGCTTTGTTCTTCTTTACAAATGCTGTGCATCTTTTAAGCTCTTTTTCAACAAGTGAAAACTCTGATTTGTTGGAAGGATATGCCACTAAGAAAATTAAAATTTCGTAGTAATCTTGCAAAGATTTTGAAGTTAAAAGCGGAGTTTTTGTTAACTCTTTTAAATCATTGTTTTTTTGAGCTAATCCTTCTTCATCAAACCTTAGATAAGACAATTTCAGTTTAGAA
>JAKPPP010000064.1 GCA_029547265.1 Bacteroidota bacterium | reverse complement strand
AAAAGGGTAATCAAATATAAGAAGAATTTTGAATTGTAATAATAAAGTAAGAAAATATTAAAATTCGCGAAATTGAATTCAACCCCAATTTTTTATTAGGATTAATCAGTGAAATTTCTCTTGTATATTTGTTGTATTAATTATTAATTTAAGAAAATCTGCTCTTTTTGTGCATGCTACGTTTTCCAATAAAATTGTTGTAATAATGAGTCTATTTGCATTTGTCGCATGCTTTTTCCTCTTTTTTGAAGAAGAATTTTCTTCCCAAAAAATACACGGCTACCGCTACAATTATTCCCGCTATGAGGTCTTGTGACATTTTGTGGATTATTTAGTGCAAAATTCGTCATTTTTGTCCGTTTTCCGCGTTCAAATATGGTATTTTTGCAGTTCTTCATATAAATCATGATTACTTCTGAAACTCCCATTACTTTTCAAAGAGAAAATCTGAATAACGAAACGCTCATTGATCTTTATAAAGCGCTCATAAAACCTCGTCTTATCGAGGAGAAAATGCTGGTCCTCCTTCGTCAGAGTAAGTTGGCGAAGTGGTTTAGCGGCATCGGACAAGAGGCGATCTCTGTCGGCGTGGCTATGGCCCTCAACCGTGATGAGTATATTCTGCCTATGCACCGCAACTTAGGGGTGTTTACCGTTCGTGGAATTCCTCTAAACCGCTTATTCTCACAGTTTACCGGTAAGCCCGGCGGATTCACAAAGGGTCGCGATCGCTCTTTTCACATGGGAACCCAAGAGTATAAAATCATCGGTATGATCTCTCACCTTGGTCCCCAAATGGGTGTTGCCGATGGTGTTGCCCTCGCCAATGTATTGAAGAAAAAGCCGCATGTGACAGCAGTATTTACCGGCGACGGTGCTTCCAGCGAAGGTGATTTCCATGAAAGTATTAATGTAGCAGCGGTATGGGATCTTCCTGTAATCTTTGTTATTGAAAATAATGGCTACGGACTATCAACTCCTAGCCGTGAGCAGTTCCGCTTTAAACAGTTTGTCGATAAAGCTATCGGTTACGGTATCGAAGGTGTTCGTGTAGATGGCAATAATATTCTCGATGTTTATAATACCGTTAATCGATTAGCAACTTCAATGCGCGAGAATCCTCGTCCTATTTTGTTGGAATGTGTTACGTTCCGTATGCGCGGACATGAAGAAGCATCGGGAACTAAATATGTGCCTCAAGAATTGTTTGATGAATGGGGACGAAAAGATCCGATTCGCAACTACGAAGATTATTTGTTGAGTGAAGGTGTTATCGATCAGGATTT
>JAKPPP010000191.1 GCA_029547265.1 Bacteroidota bacterium | reverse complement strand
AATGGCACTACTTTGTCGGTAATGCGACTTATTGTGGCTTCTGAAACATCTAAGCCATAAATTTCCATCAAATGATCGCTGATATCCGAATAGCTTGATCCCCGAGCGTATAATGCAATAATTTGTTTGTCTAAATCTACTCCTAATGTACTGCTTCGCTTGGGCAATATCTCTGGCTCAAATGTGCCATTGCGATCTCGTGGTGTTGTTATATCAACTTTTCCAACTGTAGTTTTAACTGTCTTTTTCCCTTTCCCGTTTTTACGATTTGCCTTCTTGTCAGTGGCAATATGGGACTCCAGCTCCCCTTCAAGCGTGGCTTCTAGGAAGTCTTTGAGAAGGTTAGTAAATACGCCTTCCTTTCCTAACAAACTTTCCCCATTCTTAAGCCGTTGAGCGGCTTCCTTTTTGAAATTTTCGTAATCAAATTTGTTTGTTTCCATATGTCAAGTTTAAAGATACTAATTTCTTTATTTTGACACACTTTATGAAACACTCTCCCGGGTAGTGCCTTGTTACTTATTGATAGTTTTTTTTGCTGCTTTTTCTGCCTAGCAGGGACCACTATGAAGAACATGTACAAACATGGTCCATAAGAGAAAATATAAAAATGACACTACATTTATTTAAACTAACCGCAAATAAAATTAATAATAATTCCTCAAAATAATTTTTTAAATTCAAATTAATTTTTAAATTTACTTTTAAACTCTTTCCGATGAAACCTAAGTTATTTTTACTCTTCACCCTCCTTATTTCCAACGCAACTATCGCTCAAATCAACCTGGTCCCAAATCCTTCATTTGAGGATACTGTGTTTTGCCCCCTTGGCAGCAATCAATTGAATGCCTGCGAACATTGGTTGAATTTTGGCAATTCACCTGATTATTTTAACGCTTGTTCCAATCCTGCTTTTGGTGTTCCCAATTCCAATCCAGGTTTTCAATATGCGCATACCGGAAATGCGTATGCAGGGGCTATTTTCTTCGCTAAATCAACTATTCCAAATGGGCCTAATTACCGGGAACCAATTGGTATTGAATTATCAAGTAGTCTTATTATTGGTCAAAAGTACTTTGTTTCCTTTTTTGTTGTGAATGCAGGTGTTAACAATGGTTCAATAGCTTGTAATAAACAAGGTATAAATTTTTATACAGTGCCGTTTGATTCTTGTTGTCCACCACCTTTAATAAATGCTGCAAAATTATATAACGATAGTATTTTAACTGATACACTCAACTGGACTAAAATAAGTGGTTCCTTTATCGCAGACTCTGCTTACCAATATTTAAGTATTGGCAATTTTTTTAATGATGTTAATACAGATACCTTATCTACTTCCCCCTTCCCAACTTATGTGTATTATTACATAGACGATGTTTGCGTAAGTACAGATTCACTTTATAATGAAACATGGACAGGGTTTCATCAAATTAACAATACACTAAATACAATATCTATCTTTCCTAATCCCTCTAAAGGATTTTTTACAATTGATTCTCCTATCCCAATTGAAAGTTATAGTTTATTTAATTTAAATGGACAGCTAATTACAGAGAAAAAGATAATATCTTCTTTATCTGTCCAAATTGATTTGACTAACCAACCATCAGGTATTTATATGCTACACATTAAGTCAAATCAAAGAATAAGTAACCATAAAATTATTTTAACTCATTAATTCCTTTTTAAATATGAAAACGAAAAATCAATTGGTAATTTGCTTCACTATTTTGCAACTATTGGCAACAAAAATTGTAGTTGCTCAAGTAACAACATCAAATAATTTTGGAGGCTCCGGCGACTACGTCGGCTGGAAATTAAATCAAAATCTAAATTTAGACATCGTCAACGAAGATAGATACCCTATCAAATTCTACACTGCCGGTGGAGCTGGCAGTGGTGGAATGTGGAATAACTTACGCATGGTTATTCAAGGCAACGATGGTAATGTTGGAATTGGAAATTTTACTACTGCAAATTAAATTAATTCCTCAAAATAAATTTTTTTAATTCAAATTAATTTTTAAATTTACATAACTCTTTTAAACTCTTTCCTATGAAACCTAAGTTGTTTTTACTCTTCATCCTCCTTATTTCCAACGAAACTATCGCCCAAATCAACCTGGTCCCAAATCCTTCATTTGAGGATACTGTGTATTGCCCCTTTGGCAGCAATCAATTGAATGCCTGCAAACATTGGTTGAATTTTGGCAATTCGCCAGATTACTTTAATGCATGTACTCCCCTTGGTTTACCCAATTCAAATCCAGGATTTCAATATGCGCATACCGGAAATGCGTATGCAGGGGCTATTTTTTTTAGGCGCGTAAATTTAGCAAGTGGACCAAATTATAGAGAACCAATAGGAGTTGAGCTCATAAACCCTTTATTAATCGGTATAAAATACTATGTTTCATTTTTTGCTGTAAATGCTGAGGTGAATTTTGGATCAATTGCAAGTGATAAATTGGGCGTAAATTTTTATACATATGCATTTGATTCATGTTGCCATCCTCCTTTAACAAATACTGCAAAAGTATACACAGATAGTATTATTACAGACACACTCAATTGGGTTAAGGTAAGCGGTTCGTTTATAGCTGACTCTGCATATCAGTACCTATGTATCAGTAATTTTTTTAATGATAATAATACAGATACCTTATCTACTTCTCCATTTCCAACACAAGCATATTATTATATCGATGATGTTTGTGTAACTACTGATTCACTTTTTAATGAAACATGGACAGGAATTAGCCAAACGGAAACCACTCAGAATTCAATATCTATTTTCCCTAATCCAACACAAGGATTTATTATGTTAGAATCTCCTATACCAATTCAAGCTTATACTTTGTATAATATTTATGGCCAAGTAATATGTAATGTAGAAACTAAAAATACTTATTCAATTTTGATTGATTTGTCAAACCTATCAAAAGGAATTTATATTTTAAGTACATACTCAAAGTTAAATACAAGTACTAATAAAATAATTTTAAACAATTAATTTCTTAAGTATGAAAACTATCAACTACCTTTTGGCTATCATCACTATGTTGATGATAGTCATGTCAACAGATTTAATTGCTCAAGTAAGCACACCTTCAAATTCAGGAGGTGCCATTACCGACTACGTCGGCTGGCAATTTAACGAAAATAAAGATCTCAACATCGTCAACGAAGATCGATACCCCATCAAATTCTACACTGCCGGTGGAGCAGGCAGCAGTGGAATGTGGAATAACCTCCGCATGTTTATTCAAGGCAAAGATGGTAATGTTGGAATTGGTAATTTTACTACTGCAAACACATAATTGCATTTGCATCAGGCAAGTGACGCAATTAGAAATGTCAATTTTCAAATGACCAATACTTTTACAGGCAGCGCACCAACTGATGGATTCTTAGTGGATATTAACGATATCGGGCATCTTAGGTTAAATCAACAAGAGAGAGCTGCTATGGAGTTTTGGGGAATAGATGCAACACTTGGTAATAGTAATGTTAATCGAGGCGAATGGACTTATGGAAAAGCAATGCAAGAAAATCAATTAGCGCCAACTGATGGGTTTAGAATTTGGAATCCGGGTTATTCATCTTCAACTTCTTATAATCCTGATCATGCTCTCGATTTATGGTGTGGAAATAGTAATACTACACATATTCGTTTTGATCATAGTGGTTTGATTCAAACCATTAATTTGAGATTTGAACAAATTGCCCGTTTAAGTGGTTTTTGGTTTGATGCTAGGCCATACGATTATCAAAAGACAGCTGGCTATAGAGGTGAATATTATTTCAATATTGATAGCATAGAAATTGGAAGATACTCAAATTCAAACAATACAAATCTTGGATTTATGCGAATTGGACGGCAGCCTGCTGGACAACTTGCTTCCACAGGTGTAGATGCAACAAGAAGATTGGAAATTTATGATGCTGCAGATGTTCCTCAATTTAGAATAACTAGAGCGACCGACGCTTCATATGTGCCTCAAGTATATACTGATTTCCAAACAACCAGCTTAGGCAATCTGTTTATTAATCCAATTAATGGTGTAAATCCCGGTAATGTTGGGATAGGTATAAGTGGTCCTACAGCTAAACTCGAAGTAAATTCTCCTACTGTAGCAGGCGGAACTCAAACTACATTAAGGTTAGATAACATCAATACTGGAGCTGCACATCCAAGAGGAATAGATATAGATATTCAAGGAACAGGAGGAGGATTAACTCAAGCGACAGGCATCAATCTTAATATGACAGGAACATATAGTTCAAGTTCTGCTGCTACATATATAACAAATTCAACCACTGGTGCAGCTAATGGCCATGGCATTTGGTCAAATGTAACTGGAGCAAATACAAATAATTATGGTCTGAGAAGTTATTCAACAAATGCAACTGGAACTAACTATGCAGCATATTTAATTGGAAGTGGTGGCGTAAGTTCTTTGGGTGCTGATTGTTATGCATCTAATGGTACAACTTTGAATTATGCAATTCGAGCTGCAGCAACTGGTGCTTCAGGTTCAACAAACGCACGTGGAGTTTCTGCCACAGCATCTGGTTCAATAACTAATTATGGCGGATTTTTACAAGGATCTGCAACTTCCACAAATACTGCCTTTGGCGCGTATGCCGAAGGATATGGCGGAGATGTAGCCTATGGGGTTTATGCCAAGGCCTCTGGTGCTACTACGAATAATTATGGAATTAATGCATCGAGCAGTGGAGGTGCTAATTCAATTGGAATTAAAATTTCAACTTCAGGAGGATCATCCGTTAACTATGGGGTATATGCTACTGTAGCTCCAGCTGGTTGTACAACTGGGAGTCCATGTTACGACGCGGCAATTTATGCAGCAGGTTCTGGTTATACAACAGACGATTGGTATAAATCTTCAGATGCGAGCATTAAAAAAAATATTAGTCCCATCGATGATTATTGGACAATCTTAAATGGTCTTAATGGCTATCGATACGACTTTGATACAACTTTGAATTCAACAACCAACCTTAATTTAACAAGTAGGCCACAAATTGGCCTAATTTCCCAAGAAGTAGAACTTGTTTTACCCGAGGTAGTAAAATCATTCATTAATCCAGGATCAACTGATTCAAATGGGATTGTGAAGAATGATTATGTTGTAAAAGCCGTAAATTATGATGGCGTAATTCCTGTTTTAGTTGAGGCCATAAAAGATTTGAAAGAAAAAGTCGATTCTTTAATGGCAAATGCTGCTTCGATAAGAACAAAAAACAACATTGATAATGTAGAAAACAAAAATATAAATCGAGAATTTGCCAATGAACAAAAAATTACTTTATCCAATCAACAAGGCATCATTTTAAAGCAAAACGATCCAAATCCGTTCTCAGAAAGCACACGCATTAGTTATTTCATTCCTGAAGATGTAAAAGATGCCAGATTAATTTTCAGCTCAGAAAATGGACTAGTACTCAAAACCGTGCAATTAGTTGAGAGTGGAGAGGGATCAATAGAAGTATACGCATCTGATCTAAGTAGTGGTTTGTACATTTATACTTTAATGGTAGATGGTAAAATAATAGAAAGCAAAAAAATGATAAAGCATTAAAAATAATTAAATTAATTGTTTATTACAAGACTCAAAATTAAATCTCTTAAGATGATAATAACAAAGGAGCCCAATACTAAATTAAAGTACTGGGCTCCTTTGCTTTTTTAAGTAACTATTTAACTTTCTTCTTTCTTTTTCTTCGAAGGCTTTCCGGGCTTTACAATGCTGATCTTAAGTTGATCGGCATCTCCGTCGCGGCTTAATTCAATAGTATCGCCTTCTGCTAATTCGCCTTTGATGATTTCTTCAGCCATCGGATCTTCGATGAACTTCTGTATGGCTCTCTTCAACGGACGAGCACCAAAGTTGTAGTCGTAACCACGGTCGGTTAAGAACTCTTTTGCATCATCAGTTAATTTTAATTTATAGCCTAAATCATTAACGCGTTTGTATAAGCTTTCAAGTTCGATATCGATGATCTTGAAGATGTCTTCTTTTACTAAGCTGTTGAATACAACAACGTCGTCGATACGGTTCAAGAACTCAGGAGCGAATGCTTTCTTTAATGAATTTTCAATTACGCTTCTTGCATTGTCATCCGCTTGATTTGAACGTGCAGTGGTGTTAAATCCTACTCCTTGTCCGAATTCTTTCAATTGGCGTGAACCAATATTCGAAGTCATGATGATAATGGTATTCTTGAAGTCAACTTTACGTCCTAAACTGTCAGTTAATTGTCCGTCGTCGAGTACTTGCAACAAGAGATTAAATACATCCGGATGGGCTTTCTCAATCTCATCTAACAATACGATAGAGTAGGGCTTGCGTCGTACTTTTTCAGTCAACTGTCCGCCTTCTTCATATCCTACATATCCCGGAGGCGCTCCTACGAGACGAGAGATGGCAAACTTCTCCATATATTCACTCATGTCGATACGAATCAACGCATCTTCCGAATCGAATAAATAACGACTTAATACTTTCGCTAATTCGGTTTTACCAACTCCGGTAGGTCCTAAGAAGATAAATGTTCCGATTGGCTTATTAGGATCTTTTAATCCAGCGCGATTACGTTGAATGGCTTTCACCACTTTCTTAACGGCTTCATCCTGTCCGATTACTTTTCCTTTCAACTCATCAGGCATTTTCAATAAGCGAGTAGTCTCTGCTTGCGCAATACGCGTCACAGGAATTCCGCTCATCATAGCCACCACTTGAGCCACATCTTCAACATCTACAGTGTAACGTTGAGTCTTTGTTTCCTCTTCCCACGCTTTTTTAGCTGTTTCTAATTGCTCTAATAGTTGTTTTTCGGTATCACGAAGGCGTGCTGCCTCTTCATACTTTTGGCTGCGAACAACACGATTTTTTTCAACTTTAATATCCGACACTTTTGTTTCAAGGTCGATGATATTTTGAGGTACGTGAATATTCGAAATATGCACACGAGAACCTGCTTCGTCTAATGCGTCAATCGCTTTATCCGGAAGGAAACGATCGGTGATATAACGGTTCGTTAACTTCACGCATGCTTCAATAGCACCATCAGTATAATTTACGTGGTGATGTTCTTCGTATTTCTCTTTAATATTTCCCAAAATCTGAACTGTTTCCTCTACTGAAGTAGGATCTACAATTACTTTTTGGAAACGACGATCTAATGCACCGTCTTTCTCAATATACTGACGATACTCGTCGAGTGTAGTAGCACCGATACATTGGATTTCGCCACGCGCTAAAGCAGGCTTAAACATATTAGAAGCATCTAATGATCCTGATGCTCCGCCGGCGCCGATGATGGTGTGAATCTCATCAATAAACAAGATCACATCAGGCGATTTTTCTAATTCATTCATCACCGCTTTCATACGCTCTTCAAACTGACCACGGTATTTGGTACCTGCCACTAAAGAAGCTAAATCAAGGGTAACAATGCGCTTGTTAAACAATACGCGACTTACCTTACGTTGAATAATGCGTAATGCTAATCCTTCGGCGATAGCCGATTTACCTACGCCGGGTTCACCGATAAGGATAGGATTGTTCTTCTTACGACGAGAAAGGATCTGCGAAACACGTTCAATCTCTTTTTCACGCCCTACGATAGGGTCCAGTTTTCCTTCTTCTGCCGCTTTCGTTAAATCGCGACCGAAGTTATCGAGAACAGGAGTTTTTGATTTGCTGTCAGCCGTCTTTTTCGTCTGGCCGAAAGAAGGACCTTCATCATCCTTAGAATAAGGATCGTCGTCGTTCGGCGACTGAGGAGCTTCTGATTTGAAGTTTGATTTGAACATTTCTAGTTCTTCACGCATAATATCGTAAGTAATGCCAAACTGATTAAGTATCTGAGTGGCGATGTTGTCTTCGTCTTTTAATATCGCCAATAACAAATGCTCGGTACCGATGATTTCACTCTTGAAAATCTTAGCTTCCAGATAGGTGATCTTTAAAGCTTTTTCGGCCTGCTTTGTTAAAGGAATATTGTTTAAATTATTAACACTGCCCGAACTGCCTTTCACCGCATTTTCAACGGATTTACGCAATTCAACCAGGTTGATGTTTAGTGATTTTAAAAATTTAATGGCCATGCCTTCGCCTTCGCGAATCAGACCTAATAATAAATGTTCGGTTCCGATATAATCATGTCCCAGACGCAGCGCTTCTTCACGACTGTAAGTGATCACATCTTTTACTCTGGGTGAGAATTTAGCTTCCATTAGCCGAAATTTTTTCTATGTTGAACGTAATGTTTTAAAAAAGGTTTTGGGGGGTGTTCCGGAATTTTAATCGTGCCTTTTTTGTTTCAGATTTTCCACTAAGATAAGGGAATCATTTCCGGAATTGAGTAATAATTTTGAGATCTTACATTGGGATTACTTTTTGTTAATAATTACTCTCGCCAACCGCCAAAAATATGCCACCAAATGATTAACTTCGTGCATTAGTCCAATAGAGTTATCAACACGTCGATTAACAGTTGTAAATAGCTGTTTATCAGCGTGTTTATTATTCATTGACAGTAACTGACAAATTATCATAGTATCAGGAAATTAAGAATACATGGCAGAAGGCGAAAAGATTATTCGAATTAACATCGAAGATGAAATGAAAACGGCCTACATCGATTATTCGATGTCGGTAATTGTATCACGTGCCTTACCCGATGTAAGGGACGGTTTAAAGCCCGTACATCGCAGGGTATTGTTTGGAATGCAGGAGTTGGGCGTAATGTCAAATCGTGCGCACAAGAAGTCGGCAAGGATCGTGGGTGAGGTTTTGGGTAAGTACCATCCTCATGGCGATACTTCAGTTTACGATACCATGGTGCGTATGGCCCAAGATTGGTCGCTACGTTATACGTTGGTCGACGGACAAGGTAACTTCGGATCGGTAGATGGCGATAGTCCGGCTGCCATGCGTTATACCGAGGCGCGATTGAAGAAAATTGCCGAAGAAATGTTGAGCGATATCGACAAAGACACGGTCGATTTTAAGCTAAACTTCGACGATACGTTAGAAGAACCAACAGTTCTTCCGGCTAAAATCCCGAATTTATTAGTTAACGGAGCATCAGGTATCGCCGTAGGTATGGCTACCAATATGGCTCCGCATAATATCACGGAAGTATTGAATGCCATAATGGCATATATCGATAACCGCGATATCACGATTGAGGAGTTAATGAAGTATGTAAAAGCTCCCGATTTCCCTACCGGCGGAATTATCTACGGATATACCGGCGTTAAGGATGCTTTGGAAACGGGACGCGGAAGAATCGTGATTCGTGCAAAAGCCATTATCGAGAATACCGATAGCGGTCGCGAGCGAATTATCGTAACAGAAATTCCTTATCAAGTGAATAAAGCCGACATGATTAAAAAGACGGCTGACTTGATCAATGATAAAAAACTGGAAGGTATCAGCGATATCCGCGATGAGTCGGATCGCGACGGTATGCGCATTGTGTATGAAATTAAGCGCGATGCCATGGCGAACGTGGTACTTAACAACTTATATAAGTATACCGACCTTCAAAATTCTTTCAGCGTAAATAATATCGCGCTGGTTGGTGGACGCCCAATGATGTTGAATCTGAAAGACATGATTCATCATTATGTAGAGCATCGTCACGAAGTGTTGATACGCAAAACTCGCTATGAATTAGCAGAAGCAGAGAAGCGTGCGCATATTTTGGAAGGATTATTGATTGCCTTAGATCACCTGGATGAAGTTATTGCCCTAATCCGTAAGTCACAAACTCCGGATGAAGCGAAAAACGGCTTGATGGAAAATTTCCAATTGAGCGAAATCCAGTCGAAGGCGATCCTCGAAATGCGATTACAGCGATTAACGGGACTCGAACGCGATAAGATCCGTGAAGAATACGCTGAAATCAAGAAAATGATTGATTACTACAAAGAAGTTCTTGCCGATGAAGTACTCAGAATGAAAATTCTGAAAGGCGAAATGAACGAAATGTTAGAGAAATATGGCGATGAGCGTCGCACGGAAATCGTTTACATGGCTGATGATATCAGCATGGAAGACATGATTGCCGACGAAGCTGTGGTGATTACCATCTCTCACATGGGATATATCAAGCGTACCGCGCTGAATGAATACCGCACACAAAGTCGTGGTGGTAAAGGAGCAATGGGTACAGCAACACGTGATGAAGATTTCGTTGAACATTTATTTGTAGCGACTAACCATAACTACTTATTATTATTCACAGAAAAAGGTAAATGCTTCTGGCTCAGAATTTTCGAAATTCCTGAAGGAACTAAAACATCGAAAGGAAGAGCACTTCAAAACTTGATTAATATTTCGCCTGATGATAAAGTGAGAGCTTTCATCAACGTAAATAACTTACATGTTGAAGATTACCTCAATAATAACTTCATTATTCTTTGTACTCGTCAAGGTACGATCAAGAAAACGCAGTTAGAAGCGTATTCTCGTCCTCGTCAAAATGGTATCAACGCCATTACGATCAACGATGGTGATGAATTATTAGAAGCACGTTTAACTAACGGAAATAACGAAATCCTCTTAGCCGTGAAATCGGGTAGAGCTATCCGTTTCAACGAAAGCACTGTTCGTCCGATGGGAAGAAATGCTTCCGGAGTACGCGGAGTATCGCTCGATGAAACGAATGATGAGGTAATCGGAATGGTATGTATCCAAGATCAAGTGAAGGAAACAGTATTGGTAGTTTCTGAGAAAGGATACGGTAAACGTACTGATCTTGAGGACTATCGCGTAACAAATCGCGGTGGAAAAGGAGTGAAGACGCTTCAAATTACTGAGAAAACCGGACAATTAGTAGCGATTAAGTCCGTTGTTGACGGCGATGAGTTAATGATCATCACTAAAAACGGAATCACTATCCGTATGTCGGTTAACGATCTTCGTGTAATGGGAAGAGCGACGCAAGGAGTGAAGCTGATTCGCTTAGGCGACGACGACGATATTGCATCGGTAGCTAAAATTGAAGAAAGTGTATTGGCCTCTGAAATCGATCTTTCAGAACCGGCTGAAATAACTGCAACAACAACAGAAGGAGTTGAAAATACAGACGCTGAAACACCGTCAGAACCAAACAACGGTGAAGAACCGGGAACTGATAATGCAGCACCTGAAACTCCTGAAACAAACGAATAATAAAACCATAAACAGCTGATAATGAAAAAGATTTCAGTTTTATTTGCACTGTTACTTTCAGTGCAGATGGTAGTGGCACAAAAAGCTGCCGTTCAATCTGCCATCAATTATTTACGTTACGACGATCTTGATAAAGCCAAAGCGGCAATCGATGGAGCATCTACGAACGAAGGTTCAATGGGCATGTCGAAGACTTGGTATTATAAAGGATGTATCTACCAAGCGATTTATGAATCGAAAAATGAGAAGTTTGCAGCCCTAAAACCGGGATCAATTGACGAAGCGCGTAAGGCTTTTGAAAAAGCAAACGAATTAGATGCGAAGGATAAAGAGTATACCGAAGATATCCAAAAAAGAATGGGTTCTTTAACGGTAGGGATTATGAATGAAGGAGTTGAGCTCTTCAAAGCGAAGAAATACAGCGAATCATTAAAAGCCTTCGAAACAGGAATTTCCATTAAAAAGAAGTTCTATAACGAAACTGATACCTTGGCAATGTCGAACGCGGCTTTAGCGGCAGATCGTGCAGGAAATGCGCCATTGGCGATCAGCTATTACAAGCAGTTATCTGATATGAATTATGGTGGAGCAAAAACCTACATGATTCTTTCAAGTTTGTATTTCGATGCGAAGGATACTAATAACACATTAAAGACTTTAAATGAAGGAAGAACGAAGTTTCCTGAAGATAAAGACTTAATCACTAAGCAATTGAACCTGTATCTGTTAACAGGACGTACGAATGAAGCTTTTGCTCAAATCGATCAGGCTATCCAGAAAGATCCGGCAAACGCGACATTGTATTTCAATAAAGCAGTTTTGGCTGATCAGTTAAAGAAAACAGCTGAAGCAGAGGCTGCTTGTAAGAAAGCACTTGAGCTGAAACCTGATTATTTCGATGCCAATTATAACTTGGGAGCGATGTATTATAATCAAGCAGCTGAGATGGCGAATAAAGCCAACGATATCCCGGCAAGTAAGGCAGCGGCATATGATGCAGCGAAGAAGCAATTCGACGCTAAATTCAAAGAATCGCAACCATACCTTGAAAAGGCGCACGATTTAAATCCGACGGATATGGCAACACTTCAATCACTCAAAACTTTGTACGTGAGAATAGGTGATACCAAAAAAGCGGAAGCAATCAAAGCGGCAATGGATGCTGCTAAGAAGTAAACGCAAATAGCGAAAAAGAGGGTCATAGCCCTCTTTTTCAGCTATTTGCTATTTAACATAATATTAATTATATAACAGAGGGGGTTGTGAAAATAGGCAGCTAATGTCCGGTTTACGGGCTGATTTGCGGTTCACTGACAACTAATCAATCCTTACCGCAATTCCTTGAAATCGCCACTAACCGATCTGCTTTTGTATTTCGGATTCGGTTCCGCCGCAATGCTCACCAATTCAGCTTCCAGTTCGAGCATCGATAATTTGATGGAAACATAATCGTCTTTTTCGGTAGCCAGATATCCCAAATCATAACAGAAATAAATCACTCCGGCCCTCACCGATTTCTTATGCGTGAAATACTTGAAATCAAATCCCATTTCAATCAGCTTGCCTTTGTGGATCTTCGATTCGTTTAAAACCGTTAAGGCTTCCAGAATCCGCCGATTACGCTTTAATACGTTATTTACGTTCCTAACGTAATTGTTGATGTTACTGTTGAGCCTGTTGTTGTAGGCATTTCTGCACATATCGGTGCAGAATTTCTTGTCGGTACGACCTCTAAGCTTGTCGGAACATTCCAGACAGTGTTTTTCCATTTGTTGATCTTTTTAAAAATGAACATGCTTTAATCATTAGCATTTAAACACACGCCCGGGGACTAAAAAAATGGCGCTATGTTTAACGTGAGTCAAAAATAATGCAGATTTTAACCGGCATCGACCATCCTTTTGCATTCTATTAACAGCTTTATTTTAATAACCTCTTCCGATTTTCCCTCTTGCTGTTTTTAGTGGATTTCCCTCTTAAAATCCCTCATTTTGAAGCCTTTTTAGGCATATTTCGAAAGCATTTGTAATCGGTTAACCGTTTGTAAACGAATGTAAATGCGTAACTCCCGACTAATGCATTATGGCTACCCCATCTTTGCCGACATCAATATCAGCCCTTCCGGAAGATCCGCTGAATTCACGTAAAAATTGCAAACAAAATCATCATGAAAAATTTGAAAAACAGAGTCAATTTAATTGGCAATCTCGGGACAAACCCGGAAGTAAAAACCCTCGATGGCGGCTTAAAACTGGTTAAAATATCGATCGCCACCAACGATACTTACAAAAACAGTAAGGGAGAACGCGTAACAGAAACCCAATGGCATAACCTCACAGCATGGGGAAAAACAGCAGATTACGTTGAAAAATATGCCAAAGTGGGCAATAAAGCCGTAGTTGAAGGCAAATTGGTAAATCGTAACTACACTGATAAAACGGGACAAAAGAAGTATTATACCGAAGTGGTGGTTAACGAAATCATGTTGCTTACGGGCAACTCAAAAAATGATGTAGAATAAAGAATGATTGAGTTTTGGAGTTGAGGTTTTCTGTGTCATTCGGTACCCTGCGGTTTTCAACGCAATATGTATTTCGATTTTAATGACTCGAGGAAAGAAATCAATCGAAAACCCGTAAGTTTTCATTGATTTATAAT
>JAKPPP010000041.1 GCA_029547265.1 Bacteroidota bacterium | reverse complement strand
CATTGCAGCATTAAAGTTTCCGTCGAAAGCTATCATCGGCGTTGCATTTCCGTTGCCCGGATCAGTATCGAAGTAGTATTCTGCCGATACGATTTTAATAGGACGCACGCTTGTAATTAATGCTTGTACATCTACAATTGTTTTAAATGTTGGTCCCCAAACATTCGCAGCATCTTTTACACGGATATTTAATACATGTAATGCTACCGATAATCCCGATATGCTGATGTTTTTATAAATCTGCTCTGTAGCATCATTATAGTTTCCATCGAATGCTAATAGTGTAGTTCCATTTCCGTTACCCGGATCGGTATCCCAGAAATATTCACCGGCTGTAACTTTTATTGGTCTGGTAGATGCAATTGAAGCTTGTACATCAACATTAACTCGATATACCGGACTCCAAGCATTCGCAGCATCTTTAACTCGAATATTTAATGTATGAATAGCTTGTGACGAGGGAATGGGTAATGTGGTATTTACAAAACTTTCAATCGCATCGTTATAATTACCGTCAAACGCCAAGAGTATAGTTCCGTTTCCTTGGCCGGGATCGGTGTCCCAAAATGATTCAGCAGCCTTAACTTTTATAGGCCTTGATGTTGTAATTGATGGTAATACTTGTACCGTTGTTCTAAACAATGCCCCCCAATGGCCATCACTGTCTTTCACGCGCACATTGAATACATGTGATCCTACCGACGGTAAACTTGATACCGTTGATAAGATCTGCTCTATGGCCGATCCGAATGATCCGTCGACAGCAGTAACGACAGTGCCGTTGCCTTGTCCCGGATCAGAGTCCCAGAAATACTCGCCGCTGACGACACCCTGAGCGCTGATCGTGTTGACTTGCCAAAATAGCATGACAACAAGAATGAGTTTGAATTTTTTTAACATTCGCTTCACGTTTTATTGGTGAATATTCGTCTTAGCGATCAAAAGAATTTCCCTTAATGTTTAAGGTGTTTCCTAAGCGAACGTTAAATGGATAAGTGTTTAAATATACTCTTGAAGATCCTGCAAAAAGAGGGAAATAATTGTCTAATGTGTAAGATCCACCATAAGCTCCTGCATCTCCGGCCGTAAGGTCTAAATCATAGAATGGTGCTGCAGGATTTCCTCCGTTGATTGCTGCACTTCCTGCTTGAATATGTCCGTCGTTAGCTAATGTCAATGATTGACTCGTTGTATTATTTCCCGAAAAAGAAAATCCCGATGAGATAGGGTAGTTTGCTGCTACGTCAACATGATTAAAATAAACATTTACAGTTCCAGTATTTCCTCCGTCATTGTTTATACCTGTCATACTGCTGGTTGTCGATACAAAATCAATAACATTATTCATGATTTCTAAAATATCTCCGGTTCCAACTTGATATACATCTATACCATATACCGATGAACTTGTATTATTTAGTAAAATGGTATTGTTATAAATTAAGTTTGTTCCATTGCAAGTATTGCCGGTCATAATTCCCATGTAACGAGATTTAACGAAATTGTTTTTAATATGGTAACGTGAAATAATGTCACTCACATAAATTGCCGAATACCCCGTAGCTGTACTGTTTACTTTATTGCCTATAATGAATACAGTATCATTTAAGGCTGTTCCGCTGTTGTTGTATACTTGGATAGGGTAACTGGAACTTGTAGTAACATCGTTACCGCATATACTTCCGAATGATGTGTAAATATAGCCGGCGTCTAATTGATTGTGAGTTGCATTTAACTCATAAGATGATGATGAAATGTATATGTTGCCACTAATGAAATAACTTCCGTGGATGTTAATTTGAGCAGTTTTTGCTCCACCTGTTGAGCTTGTTGCCTGAACACCACCTAAAGTGTTTTTCATGCCTATAATTGTTACTGTTTGACCTGCTCCTAATGTGATAGTCCAAGTACCCTGTGCAACAAAGAATGTGTCGTTGTCAAATGGTAAAAATTGAAGTGATTTCGTGATATTGATATTTTCAATCCAAGGAATATTTCCTGCTCTGTTCTTAATAATAATTCTATCGCCGTTTGATGCTGCTGCTACTGCGTCCGTAATTGTTGGATAGGCAGGAGTGATTCCGAATTCTTCTACTACTATGTCAGTTGCAAATGATTTCGCAATCGTCATTACAAATAACAAACAAATGAGTACTGATTTTTTCATTTTTTTTAATGTTTTGTTTAGCTAATATTTTGTGGCTGCAAAGATAGGTAACCAGACTTTTTCTTGG
Source organism: Bacteroidota bacterium (assembly GCA_029547265.1). Lineage (GTDB taxonomy): Bacteria > Bacteroidota > Bacteroidia > AKYH767-A > OLB10 > CAINEC01. The sequence continues at coordinate 265 of JAKPPP010000041.1, read as the reverse complement.
AAGATGATTTAGATAATTCTTGTGTCATATTTTCGTGTTTTATGACCAAAATCGTTCTTTTGCCCATTTTCTGTAATTTCGCCTTATGGTGATAGGCAAAGAAGGCGATAATGCATTGGCTATAATAAGGTTGACTGCTCTATGGGCGGTTGGTGAGTCGGGGTTAGGAGGTATGATGCATGCGCTTAAAATTCCTTTTACGGGATTTTTCGTTGGGGGATTGGCGGTGATTTTAATTGCATTGATTGCATTTTATTCGCTTCGA
>JAKPPP010000037.1 GCA_029547265.1 Bacteroidota bacterium | reverse complement strand
AAATCCTTTCATCCGTGTTCTTTGCCGTTAGGCAAGTTCGTCGCAGACGAAATGAGGATTTTAAAATTTCAGCATAACGAAGTATACGAGGATAGAAGATGTTCGTTTTACTTTTTGAAGTTGTCAGCTACTACTAAATCCTTACTCCCCTTCGTATATTTATAAAATCCTTGTCCCGATTTAACTCCTAAATTTCCACTCACTACCATGTTCACTAACAAAGGACATGGAGCATATTTCGGATTCCCAAAACCATCGTGCAACACTCTCAAAATACTTAAACAAGTATCTAATCCGATGAAGTCGGCTAATTGTAATGGTCCCATAGGATGAGCCATACCCAATTTCATTACTGTATCGATTTCTTCTACACCGGCAACGCCTTCGTATAATGAGTAAATCGATTCATTGATCATCGGCATTAAAATACGGTTCGCAATGAATCCAGGATAGTCGTTCACTTCTACAGGAACTTTTCCAAGTTGCTTAGAGATATCGAAAATTAATTTAGTGACTTCGTCTGATGTGTTATATCCTCTGATAACTTCTACTAATTTCATTACAGGAACCGGATTCATAAAGTGCATTCCGATAACTTTATCACCACGCTTCGTAACCGATGCAATTTTCGTGATAGAGATAGAAGAGGTGTTCGATGCTAAAATGCATCCCGCTTGCGTAAATTGATCGAGATCTCTGAAAATATTCAACTTCAATTCGATGTTTTCTGTTGCAGCTTCAACGACTAATTCGGCCGCAGCAACTCCATCTTTTAATGAAGTGTTGACTTGAATATTGGCTAATGTTTGTTGCTTTACTTCTTCAGTAATTAGTGCTTTCGCTACTTGACGATCAAGGTTCGCTGATATGGTTTGTATCGCTTTGTCAAGTGCTTCTTGACGGATGTCGATCATCGTTACTTTAAATCCGTTTTGAGCAAATACGTGCGCAATTCCATTGCCCATCTGTCCCGACCCGATTACTGAAATATTCTTCATAGCTTTTTTTATTGTGCTGCAAAATTAAAAAAAGGAAGCTTATGAAGGCATCAAAATCGACTATCTGACTGTAAATAAGAATATTATGAATAATAAAACCCAAATTACATTGGCGAAATACCAGTAAATACTTAACAATTGAATTCTGTTGAGTTCGTATTTGTTCGAGAAATAAATAAGTGATTTAACAGGATCTTGCCAGTTGTCGAATGCTTTAAGACTCAAATAGAACAAATAAATGATCCCCCCAACTACATGCAATCCATGAAAAGCCATTAATCCGAAGAGGAAGATTGAGCCCGAATTTTTCATTAATATTCCATCGTCAAACAAATCAATCATTCCATTAACCTGCAAAACTGTGAATACAATGCTTAACGCAAAGGTAACCGATAGCGCAGTTAATAGTCCGTTGGAGTGATCCTTTTCGAATGCTGTTGAAGCCTTCGAAAGAACATGGCTGCTGACTAATAAAATGATGGTGCTGACAGTAAAAATTTTAGGGAGATCGAAATTGAATCCTTGGGGATTTCTATTCAGCCAAATAGAGTAGAAGAGTGTCAATGTTAAAAACACAATACTACTTCCTGTGAGCGCATAAAAAAGTACGGCTTGCGAAGGACGAACGATTTCTTTATTCCGCCCCTCCGTCTCAATATTTATTCTCCTCCTAGTATTTCCGGCACCCATACTTCCAAATTTAAAAAATACAATTTTATTTGTCACTATAAAACTGAAAAAATATTTAAGTATTGCATGTTTGTACTTTTTATGAACAACAATTGATCATTTAAATTCATGATTAAAATGAATTTCCTAACGATCTTTTTCTTCCATCTCAGTATTCTGTCTCCATCATACTAAATGCTTGCGGAGGAGCAATAAAAAGCGGTTTTACTTTTGCCCAAGTCGATTTGAAAACATCCGATTTACGGTAGTTATCGAGATGTTCTTGCCCTCTCCAATAACTGTAAGTTATCATTACGTTCGGTTGGTCTTTGTCTTCGAACAATTGCAAATTTTCACATCCTTCAAAATTGCGAATCAACGGATAGGAGGTGGCAAAATGCGATTTAAATGTTGCGATGTCTTTCGCATCAAAAGTCATTCTTACAATTCGTACAATCATTTGAATTCTACTCGTATATTATCGTTTAACTTTAATCCGAGTAACTTACTCGCACTTCCTTGGTTGATGCTTATTTCCAAAAGCCCCGCATCGTTGAATAAAGCTACCATTCCGCCCGGTTCAACTTCATGGTAACGATGTCGGATTTCATCTAAACTGTTGGTGAGCTTACGCGTCACTATTTCAAACTTTCTGCCTTTAAGTTGATCTTCGAATAATTGTTTGTGGATATTGGTTACCACATTCCCGAATTCATCGATGTAGATAACAACTCCGCGGATCACTTCTTCTTCAATTACCGGCTTAAAGTCTAAACGCAGCTCATACTTCTCCGGACGATTGCCTAACTCGAAAATATTTTGTCCTTCGAGCAAATGAGCAGCAGTAGACGCTAAAGTCTCTAAATCGAACCCCGGCTTCGGAATAAAATCGGTTTTTACTGTCACCATATTCGATGGAGGATGTTCCCCAAATACTAAAGAGAAGAATCCGTCGTTCATTCCAATGAACCCATGTCCGTCTTTGCGAATCGCCAATAATTCGGTTTTCCCGTTCAAATAACCGTTTACGCCAATTATGTGGACCGTATTTTCGGGGAATCGGGTATAGGCATTCCTGAAAATATAGGCAGCCTGCTGGATATTATGCGATGCAATCTGATGACTGATGTCCACAATAGCAATACCGGGATAAACGCTGTGTAACAGCCCCTTTAAAGCTCCTACGTGGTAATCGCGTGTTCCCCAGTCAGTGGTTAGTGTGATCAATTGCATCTCGGGTCAAAAATAATTTAATTTCACGTGAATTGACAGAGAATTATTTTCTTTCATTAAAAATAACCAATTTCGCAGTGTAATGAGAAATACTAACGAGCATTCACTAGGTGAGTTGATTCATGAGTTAATTAACGCTTATCGCCTTAAAGATGGCCTTACGCGTGCTAAAATTGATCAAGTGTGGGAGAAAGTAATGGATAAAGCTATTGTTTCTCGTACTTCCGAATTGAGATTCGAAAAAGGCGTATTATCGATTAAATTGAATTCAGCCGTTCTTCGTAACGAACTCGAATATAAAAAAGCTGATATCATTCACGCCGTAAATAAAGAAATTGGAGAAGACCTTGTTAAGGAGGTTGTGCTGCGTTAAGCTATTATGTCTGAAAAAAAAGGAAAATACACTTTGTACGAACGCGTCGTTTTACTGGCGCTGCTAATCTTTTTCTTATCGATGCTGTATATGTTTTTTATCTATCCACATCGACAGTAACGGAGGTTAATTGACCAATGTGAATGAATGAATGAGTGAATGAATGAGTGAATGAATGATTGGATGACTGAATGTGGGTCCAACCGAGTTCATTGCCTATCCGTAAATTCTCATTTCTCAATACCCTTATTTAATTAAAGACCTTAAAAAAACAGTTAAACCTAAATCATTTTGTTATAGTACGTGGGCGGTCAAGCGAAATTGCGAATTGAGCGAGGTATAACCGATACAGTAAATTAATTGCCTAACAGTTTGATTACTTAATAGCGGCTTCGATCAATTGGTTTTCGGTTGTGCGCTTTCTTTGGTTCCTTTAAGGATTAGCGCTTGTTTTATCTGCATCCTTGAACTCACATTGTTCGGTTCTTTGAGGCACGAAAGAAAGTGACAAAAAAAAACAAATTGAGTATTAAAGCTCTGCAGACGAGGCTTGAAGGAAATTTTCAGATCGTAGATTACTAGACGTAATATGGTATAAAAATATTCCGCGTAACAAAGTAATCGGAATCGTGAAAAGCATATATTGAATTATTTAAAGCTCCGCAGACGAGGCTTGCAGGAAATTTTCAGGTCGTAGTTTACTAGACGTAAATGAGGCATGAAAATTTTCTGCGTAACGAAGTATGCGGAGCTTTAAATATTTCAATTAAAATTTCTCCTGTGATGAAAAATAAAAATTACCCTCAATAGCTGCATTCTCATCACTGTCCGATCCGTGAACAGCATTCGCTTCAATTGAAGTAGCATATAAGTTACGGATAGTACCCGGCTCTGCTTTCGCAGGATCTGTAGCTCCGATGATCTTTCTGAAATCTTCTACTGCATTGTCTTTTTCAAGAATAGCAGCTACAATTGGTCCCGATGACATGTAGTTTACTAAATCTTTGTAAAACGGACGTTCTTTGTGAACTTCGTAAAATTTACCCGCAGCTTCTGTCGATAGCTTGGTGTATTTCATAGCTACAATGCGGAAACCTGCTTTGGTGATGTGGTCAAGAATGGCTCCGATATGTCCGTTCTGAACAGCATCAGGCTTAATCATTGTGAATGTGCGATTCGTTGTCATTTTATTTATTGCGTATTTCTAATTGGGCTGCAAAGGTAATTCCTTTAATTTTGACTCACAATATGAAACCTGTGTTCGATCAAAATAAGATTGCTGAACTTAAACAGCTGATTTCCAATAAACAGGAAATTGTAATCACCACTCATCACAAACCCGACGGCGATGCGCTCGGCTCTTCCCTCGGTTTGGCAGCGTATTTTAAGGCTATCGGACACGCTGTTCATGTGGTTGTTCCTTCCGAATTCCCCGATTTTTTAAGCTGGATGAAGGATAGCGATCAGGTTACCGATTTCTTGCGCGATTCGGCCAAGGCTAAGGAGCTTTTTAAAAAGGCTACCTTTATCTGTTGCCTCGATTTCAACGATCCCCGTCGCGTAGAAGCTCTTCACGATACCTTGGTAAATGCTCCCGGTATCAAGCTTATGCTCGATCATCATCTCGATCCTAAGGACTTCTGCCACTTTACTTTTTCTGATCCTAAAGTGGGCTCTACCTGCGAGTTAGTTTACCATCTTATCGATGCCCTCAATGGCACTCAATTTATCGATAAAGATACCGCCGCTTGCCTGTATGCCGGCATCATGACCGATACCGGTAGCTTCCGATTTAATTCGGTAACTCCAACTACTCACCGCGTGATCGCTGCCTTGCTCGAAACTGGTATGCGTAACGATTACGTGCATGAAGCAATTTATGATACTTCGTCCGAATCTCGCTTGCGTTTCCTAGGCAATTCTTTGCTTAACCAAATGACCGTTAAACCTGAGTTTAATACCGTGTTTTTCGAGGCTACTAAAGAGGATATGCAGAAGTTTAAACATCAATCAGGCGACCTCGAGGGAATTGTGAATTACGGATTAAGTATCAAAGGCATGAAAATGGCTGCGCTCTTCAGCGAACGTGACGGAATCGTGAAAATTTCTTTCCGCTCTAAGGGCGATTTCTCGGTTAAAGCGCTCGCAGAAAAGCATTTTGAGGGAGGAGGACATAAAAATGCTGCCGGTGGACGTTCATCTTTGTCGTTGAAGGATACAGTAGCCAAATTTGTAGCTTTGCTGCCTTCTTATCTGGAGGATCTCTCGAAATGAAAAAACTAAGAATGGTCGTTGCAATGTTGTCGGTAGCAATGCTGCTGAACGCTTGCACAGGACCTGAAAGCAAAAAAGAAGCAGCTTCTTCCGAGCAGCTGGTGGGCGACGAAAAAGATCAAGGCGACATGAAAGAATCGCTGATCGCTCGTAATAAAGCACGCATGCAAGCTGAACAGAAAAGCATAGAAGATTTTGTTGCTAAGAAGCAGTGGGTGATGGAAAAAACGGCTACGGGATTGCGTTATAAAATCATTAAAAAAGGAACAGGACCTACACCGCGAATGATGTCGGATGTAGAACTAAATTATACCATTACTCATCTCGATGGAACCTATATCTACTCAAGCGACAGCTCGGGAGTGTTAGGCTTTACCATGGGACAAAGTAACGAGCCCGGCGGACTCCAAGAAGCACTCTTGAGTATCCCGCAAGGAAGTACTGCCATGCTCATTATTCCCTCTTATTTAGCCTACGGATTAACAGGCGATGGCGATAAAATTCAAGGAGGAGAAAGTTTAATATATAATATCGAAGTCTTAAAAGTATCAACTAAATAAAATGAAAAAGATCTATTCAGTAATTAAGTGGGGATGCCTGATCGGGGTGCTGGTTTTCCTTGTCACCTCTTGTAAAAAAGCGGGGAAAATAACAACGCCCAGCGGACTCCAATATCAGTTTTTTGAAGAAAAAGGAGGGAAGAAACCCAAAGTTGGCGATATCATGAAATTGCATTTATCGTATCGCACCATGAACGACTCGGTATTATACGATTCGAAAGTATTAGGCGATAGCTTCCTCATCGAATTAATGCAACCATTATTTGCAGGAGGATTAGAAGAAGGATTTGCATTGATGGGCGAAGGCGATTCTGCTGCATTCGTGGTGTCAGCGGATTCAATCTTCGAAAAACTTTTCCGTACGCAATTACCGCCGTTTATGCATAAAGGCGATAAAATGCGATTTGATGTGCGATTAAAACAAATCATCAATAAAGCTGAATTCGACAAAGAACAAAAAGAAAAAAATGCAGCCATCGAGCAAAACGATCGTTTACAAATAGAAAACTATTTGGCGCAAAATAGTCTGCCGATGGCGCCTGTTCAACCTGGATTTTACTTCTTAACAATAAAAGAAGGAAAAGGAGAACATCCTAAAGCCGGAGAAAGAGTACAAATTCAATATGTAGGAAAACTGTTAACCGGCGAAATATTCGACTCAAGCAGTCAGATGGGAAAAGAGTTGGGATACATAATAGGCGCGCCCGAAGTACCTAACGTATGGAACATCGCAACAGCAAACCTAAAAGTAGGAGGGATCTATCGCGTAATTCTCGATACCAAAAATCGCAAAGGACTAATGGGAACCAATAAACTCAAAAACCCCGGCGCCGTTTATTACGATGTTGAATTGACAAAAATCGGACAATAATATTACCAATATTAATACTAACGGCTACCCAAAAAAGTAGCCGTTTTTTTATGCCCTTATGGCGACAAATGTATCCTCCCTCAAATAATACGCTCAGTAGGGCGATGTATTGTTTAAAAGTCTATTTGCAACATATTATAATATTATTTACCTTCACATTAATAAACCCACTTTTACCATGAAACACTTGCTTTTAGTATTGTTGCTTTTGATCCTCAGCTTATCTTCCCAAGCCCAACAAAATCTTGTGCCCAACCCAAGCTTTGAAGATACGGTGTATTGCCCTTGGGGAACTAACCAATTAGATGCTTGTGCGAATTGGTTAAATTTTGGAAACTCTCCGGACTATTTTAATACTTGTACAGGTTTTGGTGGGCCACCCTTCAATTACGGTTTCGGATATCAATACACACATACTGGTAATGCAATGGCTGGGCTGGCCACCTATAGGAGGCCTAATTCACCTTCTGGACCCAATTATCGTGAGTTTATTGGAACGAGGATTATAAGTACATTAATTGTTGGTCAAAAGTATTTCTTTTCATTTAATGCGAATTTTTCTTCTCAAATACCTGTTGCTATTGCTTGTAGTAAGATAGGTTTAAGACTCTCTACAGTGCTTTTTGATTCATGTTGTCCTCCTCCAATAAACAACTTTGCACATTTATATACTGACAGTGTTCTATCAGATTCAACACTTTGGATCAAACTTTCCGGATCTTTCATTGCGGACTCTGCGTATCAATATTTAGCCATTGGAAATTTTTTTGATGATTTTCATACTGACACTTTAAGAATCGGCAATATCCCTGATTACTCTTATTATTACATTGATGACGTCTGTGTTTCTTCGGATTCAAATTATAATGAAACATGGACTTCATCAAATGAGTTTTTTGAAAATCCAACATTTAATATATTCCCTAATCCTTCAAGTGAATTTATTTATATAAAGTCAAACTTCAAATTCAACTTAATAGAAATTTATAATTTATTGGGAGAAAAAGTTAAAAATCTAAATGTTCCAAGTCTAAACAACTTTTTTCTTGATGTTTCCAATTGTGCCAATGGATTATATTTTGTAAAAGTAATTAACAAAACTTCAAGTTTTACAATTAAAGCAATTATAAACCATTAAACACAATTCAAATGAAAACAGAATTATTCAAGAGAATTATTTTAATCTCAATGGGATTAATAATTCAAATTCAAGCTAACTCTCAAGTTAGTAATGGTGCCAACAATGGAATTTCATCTGATTATGTCGGGTGGAATTTCTTTCAAACATTCCCCTTAAACATTAAGCACGAAGCAAACTTGCCTATTAACTTCTATACTAATACTGGTTTTGGTTCTACACCAATCGCTAAATTAAGAATGGATATTTCAACGGATGTTTTGACTTCGCCAAGTGGAACGAATTCGTTTGAAGTTAGTAGGGTTAGTATAAGAGAAAGTAGTTTACTTTGGACATTATCGGGTTCTAAACCGGGTGCGTTACTTCATTTAGGTCATGGAATTGTTCCGGGTACCTTAGGGCATAGGACTTGGATGGATGTGGGTACTTATACCGCAGCAAATACTGATAATATGTATTTTGGTTTAAAGCAAGAATTTGTCAATTCTACAACCAGCCAAATATGGACT
>JAKPPP010000026.1 GCA_029547265.1 Bacteroidota bacterium | reverse complement strand
AAGATAATAAACTTGTTTTCCAATTGAAAAATTACTCAGATGCTTGTTTCGGAGTAGAAAACTTCTAAATTGGACGAAATTTTATCATTAAAGCATATAATTTTACAATTACTAAATTAACAAATAGTTATAGCGGCTCTGGTTACTTCACTATTGGATTCTTTAGTCCGGTAACTCCTGCCAACGAAAACAGCTTACGAGATGATCGTTGACCATCCCCGCCGCTTGCATAAATGCATAACAAATTTTCGGACCAACGAACCGAAAGCCACGCCGAATCAAATCAGCGCTCATAGCTTCGGCTTCTAAACTTTTGTCCGGTAATTCCGATAATTTTTGCCAGTGGTTTACAATTGTTTTCCCAGCGGTAAACTGCCAGATATAACGATCAAATGACCCGAACTCCTGCTGAACTTCTAAAAAGCGCGCGGCATTATTAATTGTCGCCTGGATTTTAGCCCGATTACGAATAATTCCCGCATTTGCTAGAAGCGAATTGATTTCGATTTCACCGAAATTAGCAACCTGATTTACCTCGAAGCCTGCCAGAGCTCGGCGAAAATTTTCGCGCTTGTGCAGAATCGTACGCCAGCTTAGCCCAGCCTGAAAACCATCCAGTACTATGAACTCAAATAATTTTTGGTCATTATGAAGCGGTACCCCCCATTCAGTATCGTGATAATGAATCATCAGCTCATCATCAGCTGGCCAGGGACAACGTATAAACTTAGTCAAATTGAAATCTCCAGTTTACTATACTGTTGAATCCAAATTTATAAAATTACATAGATATTTATACCAAATTCGCTATGATATTAAAATCACCAATAAATCCAACATCTTGGAATAAAAAAGTTGCGGTATTGCACTTATTTTTCAGAGATAAATCGGATTAGTAAAAGATTGTCTCTGAACTCTTATTTACCAAACCGCCTTTTCGCCCTAAAAGCTCGGTAATTAGTTTAGAGTAACCAACGACTCGTATCATTAAAAAATTATCAGAAGCAATCCTGTTAATGTTGCGAATGCTATGATTTTGCTTCTGTACCTTTTGCTTTCTATCGCGCGGCTTTTTACATTACTTCACAATTGGAGAAAGATAAATGGATATAGTAGCATTGGCTAGAAAAAAGGGATTATTGTTTGATGGAGCTTTCGGTTCCAGGCTGATTCAACACGGTCTGCCCACGAACGCGAACGCCGAGGCTTGGTGTCTGGAGCATCCGGAAGTAGTAACCAAAATTCACGCCGAATACGTCGCGGCTGGGGCAGATGTTCTCACAACCAATACTTTTGGGGCGTCATCCTTAAAATTACAAAAGGCAGGTATCGAGAAACGCGTCGCCGAGATTAACCACCGCATGGTCGAGTTGACGCGCGCCGCCGCAAAGCCCACTACTTTAATCGCCGGTAACATCGGGCCAACCGGTGAAATGTTAACCCCTTTTGGAAAAATCAGGATTGAAGAAGCCACTATTAATTATGCCGAGCAGGCTGGTTTTCTCGATGCCGCCGGGGTTGATTTATTCATAATTGAAACAATGTTCGATTT
>JAKPPP010000015.1 GCA_029547265.1 Bacteroidota bacterium | reverse complement strand
AATTATTATTACAGCAATGTTCTTATTCCTTTGCATTTTGGTATTCACTTTGGTAGCTAAATATGCTTATTATAGCCCGGGAGAAACTTCGGGACCACATCAGATCTACTTCACCATCGGACTCCTATCATTGTTTATTCCGTTTATGGTTCCAATACCACTTGTACTAACGATGACCCATTACCGAAAAGCAATTAAACGACTTACACCCTATTTTTATGGTTCAAATTGAAAACTTGAGTTTTGCTTATAATAAAGCACCTGTTCTAAAAAATATTTCACTCTCAATAGACAAAGGTGTTATACTCGGACTAGCCGGATTAAATGGCGCAGGAAAAACTACGCTTTTAGAAATATTAGCAGGATACTTAAAACCAAACTCAGGCACAGTAAATGTTGATCACTTAAAATGTGCATATTTAGAGACTCAACCATATTTTTATTCGAATATTACCGGTAAAGAATATCTCAATTTTATAGTGGGAAATAATCATTCATTCAATATTGAAAAATGGAATAATGTATTTCATTTGCCGCTTTATGAATTGATTGAGAATTACTCATCAGGAATGAAAAAGAAATTGGCAATAATGGGAACTATAGCTCTTGAAAGAGATCTGATTTTACTTGATGAGCCATTTAATGCACTCGATTTAGAATCAGTAGAAATCGTAAAGCTTATTCTTCCAATTCTTAAAAAACAAGGAAAATCGATCATCATTACCTCTCATATCCTTTCAACATTAACCGATACTTGTGATAGTATTTGTTATCTCGAAAACGGCTCAATTAAAGGAATCTATTCTAAACAACAATTCCCCGGTTTAGCCGAGGAATTGCTGAGTGATACTTCGAATCGATTTCAAACAAAAATCGATGATGCTTTTAGTAATAATTAAGATCTGGCTTCTTCTTCAATAAAGAATTTACGATCAGCTAATCTGTAAGCATTTCCTTTAGTCATTACATGAACAACTAAATTCTCAATGCTGATAGGTTGACCGTCGGATAAATCAGCAATATTCGAGTGACGAATTCCATGACCATCAACAATAATTACCAATCCTGAACCAATCGCTTCTAAGTGATTATTTCCTGTTATCATTACTCCAGTATCTTCTCCTAATCCGATACCGATACAGCTTGGATTTGATGCTACAGCTTGTGCTAATCGTCCGAAGCGACCACGCTTATCAAAATGTGAATCGATAATCACATCTTTAATGAAAGCTAGTCCCGTAGTAATTTTCACTTCTCCTTTAATAAGAGCTCCCGCTGAAGAACCTTGATAAATCATTGTATTGCTCATAGCCATTGCTCCGGCGCTGGTACCTGCGATTACAAATTCATCGTGCTGTAAACGATCGTGAAGGATCTTTAAAATTTCAGTTCCGCCGAAGATAGTACTAAGACGAAGTTGATTTCCGCCCGACATCATCACGCAATCACAATTCTTGATACGCTCGATATATTCAGGATTCAAACAATCTTCGCGATTGCGAATATCCATTATTTGGATGTTTGTGCATCCTACTTTCGAAAAAGCTTGCAAATAGTTTTCACCAACTTCCACCGGAATACTGCTGGCAGAAGTGATTACTTCGATATGCGAATCACGACCATGCTTTGTTTCATGAACAATTCTGCTAAGAATCTGTAACTCAAAGAAATTGAGGTTATTCTTCTGCTGAAAGTTTGCTTCCGGCTCCGTGCCTTTGTCTTCATTCCCCCCAATTGCGATAAGTTTTCCTTTAATTGCTGTCATGATTTTCTGTTAAGTTGGCAAAGGTAAGAAGATGAAATACCCCGCGTCAAGTAAAATCCTATTTTAATTCTTTGTGAAGTACGAAACTATTCCTATTTTCATCGGGCAATGGGAACCCCCTTGCGGTTTTATTAACATTTAAAATTGAATAACCCAATCTAAATTTACTATATGAAGATTCGTGAAATAAGAGCTATGCGAGGACCAAATTACTGGTCAATTCGCCGTCACAAACTAATCGTAATGAAACTCGATTTGCAGGAAATGGAAGAACTTCCGAGCAATAAAATCGACGGATTTTCAGAAAGAATGGAGAAAATGTTCCCTACAATGTATGCTCATGAATGTTCTGAAGGGCATCCGGGTGGATTCTTCAAAAGAGTTCAAGATGGGACATGGATGGGACATGTTGTTGAGCATATTGCATTGGAAATACAGACGTTAGCAGGAATGGATGTTGGATTTGGTCGTACGCGATCGACATCCGAACATGGCGTTTACAATGTAGTATTTGCCTATATGGAAGAAAAGGTGGGAGTTTATGCTGCCCGTGCAGCAGTTCGAATTACAGAAGCATTGGCAGCTAATGAACCCTACGATTTAGAAGATGACATTCAGAAAATGCGTGAAATTCGCGAAGATGAACGCCTCGGACCAAGTACCGGTTCTATCGTGGATGAAGCTAAAGGAAGGGGAATTCCTTGGATTCGATTAAACCGACATTCGTTAGTAATGTTAGGATATGGGGTCAATCAGAAGCGAATTCAGGCTACAGTAACATCAAATACTTCGAGCATTGCGGTTGAAATTGCCTGCGATAAAGAAGATACTAAGAACTTATTAGAAGCGGCTAATATCCCAGTTCCGAAAGGAAAAATCATTTATGATAAAGATGATTTGAAAGATGCTATCGAATATATCGGATATCCGGTTGTTATCAAACCAATCAACGGAAATCACGGACGTGGAGCCACTATCAATATCAGAAGTTGGGAAGAAGCTGTTGAAGGGTTAGCTGCAGCTAAGAAAATTTCGAGAGGCGTTATCTGTGAGAAATACATCACAGGATTCGATCATCGCGTATTAGTAATCAATTACAAATTCGTTGCTGCAGCGAAACGTACTCCTGCACTCGTTATTGGCGACGGAAAAAGCAGCGTTCAACAACTCATCGATGAAGTAAATAAAGATTCTAGACGTGGATATGGTCACGAGAAAGTGTTAACGGCCATTAAAGTTGATGATAACACGAATAATATTCTTGCTGAAAAAGGACTTACGCTTGATAGCGTTTTACCAGTTGACGAGATTCTCTATTTAAAATCTACAGCTAATATTTCTACAGGTGGTACGGCTACTGACGTAACAGATTTAGTTCACCCGCATAATGTGTTTATGGCTGAACGTATCGCGCGTATAGTAGGACTAGACATCTGTGGTATTGATATCATGACCGACGATATCAGTGAACCACTCGACGATACAGGCGGAGCAATATTAGAAGTAAATGCAGCACCGGGATTCCGTATGCACCTTGCTCCTACCGACGGATTACCACGCAATGTAGCTGAGCCGGTTATTGACATGTTATTTCCTCCCGGATCATCATACAGAATTCCGATTGTTGCAGTAAGCGGAACAAACGGAAAAACAACAACTACAAGATTAACAGCTCATATTGCTAAAACTGCAGGATATAAAGTCGGATTCACAACAACTGACGGTATTTATATTCAAAATATCATGATGCAACGCGGAGATTGTACAGGACCAGCAAGTGCTGAATTTGTTTTGAAAGATCCTACAGTTGATTTCGCAGTATTAGAATGTGCTCGTGGTGGAATTTTAAGAGCAGGATTAGGATTCGGGACATGCGACATCGGAATTATTACCAATATCGCAGCAGACCACTTGGGATTAAAAGACATAAACACTCTTGAAGATATGGCAAGGGTAAAATCGGTTGTTGTTGAAGCGGTAATGCCTTCGGGATATGCCATTCTTAATGCCGATGATGAGTTAGTAACGAATATGTCGAAAGGACTTTCATGTAAGATTGCATACTTCTCGATGGATGAGAAAAATCCGTTGGTAAAAGCACACTGCGAGAAAGGCGGACTAGCTGCCATCGCCGAAAACGGATACATCACCATCTGTAAAGGAAACTGGAAAATCAGAGTAGAAAAAATCGTGAATATTCCGTTGACCTTTAGAGGAAAAGCAGTGTTCATGATTCAGAATATCTTGCCTGCTGTATTAACAGGATTCATTCGCAACTTCAAGATTGAAGATATCCGATTAGCACTTGAAACATTCATTCCTTCACCGGTACAAACTCCGGGACGTATGAACATGTTCGAATTCAAGAAATTCAATGTGATGGTCGATTATGCGCATAACCCTGCAGGCTTCCAAGCTATCGCTCGATTCTTAGAAAAAATTGAAGCGAAACCAAAAGTTGGTATAATTGCAGGCGTGGGCGATCGCAGAGATGAAGATATTTTATCATTAGGAACATTAGCAGCTAAGATGTTCGACGAAATCATAGTTCGTCAAGATAGAAATCTCCGAGGTAGATCTGAGCAAGAAATTATTGAGTTGATGTTAAAAGGAATTCACGCTGTTGATCCAAGTAAGAAAATTACGGTGATCCCAAGCGAGCCTGAAGCAATCGATTATGCATTTAAAAATGCTAAGAAAGGATCATTTATCATTATCTGTAGCGACGTTGTTCCTGATGCATTAGATCAGGTAATGAAGTACAAAGAAGAAGAAGATACTTTCGAATTGACTGCAGCAGACATTCCGAACTTGCAATAAATATATAATTGAAAACAAATAGCCGATCTTTAAAAAGATCGGCTATTTGCGTTTTATATCCTATCAATTAAGTAAAACCTGCCACCAACCAAAATTTAAGAATTCGTCGGCTATTTTATATGACAAATCGACGAAATATAGATTCATGCCGAAAAGACATACTTTTCGAGTTAATTCGGCGTTAAAAGCTAACAATCTGTTGAATTACCAATTACTTTTGCATTCCCAACCTACCTACCATGCATAAAAGCAACTTCCTGTTGCTATTATTTTGCTATTCCCTTTTTTCATCTTTTTCGTTGAAAGCTGAAAATGTAAAAGACTCATTACGGACATGCGTTGCCGTTAGGCTATCATCAGCTCCTAAAGTTGATGGCAAACTCGATGATGCAGTTTGGAGCGCAGCTAATTTATATAGTGATTTCATCCAAAATAGACCTATTGAAGGCTCTAAACCTACCTACCCCACTGAAGTAAAAATTGCGTATACCGACTATGCAGTTTATGTTTATGCAAAACTAAAAGACGAACATCCCGACAGTATTTTACATCAGTTAGGAAAAAGAGACGATAGCGGATTGAATGGTGATTACTTTTATTTTAAGATAGATCCTTATGATAACCGCCAAGATGCTTATCAATTTGGTGTTTATGCTTCGGGAATACAGATGGATAGTAAGTTCAGCGATGGCACCTATAACGGAGTATGGAAAAGTGCTGTCAGCATCGATAAAGACGGTTGGAATATTGAAATGGAAATCCCTTTCTCTGCTATCCGATTCCCTCAAACCGTAGATCAGCACTGGGCTTTTCAGTTTGTCCGTTCGGTAAGACGAATTCGCGAAACAGATCAATTTTCTTTGACGCCTTCCACCTCGGCTAGTCCTTTAATGTATTGGGCGCGTTTAAATGGTATAAACCATATAAATACCCCCGTACGATTATCAATGACTCCTTATGCTGCCATAAGCTACGAAAAAAGTCCTGAGTACGATGATAACGGTGAATATCGATACAGCAACTCGTATAGCTATAGTTTAGGGGCCGATATTAAATACGGAATTGATGATCGCTTTACGCTCGATATGACCTTATTACCTGACTTCGGACAAGTACAAACAGATAAAAAAGTCAAAAATTTAGGATACAACGAAATTGTATACGACGAAAACAGATCGTTTTTTCAAGAAGGAGTGGATTTATTCAACAAAGGAAATCTCTTTTATTCGAGAAGAATTGGGCGAGTACCAACGGGATATTACAGTGTTTACGACAAGCTAGAAGAAGGGGAAACGGTAATCGAAAACCCTGCTCAAGCGAAACTCCTAAATGCCACTAAAATATCGGGAAGAACTAACAAAGGACTAGGAATAGGATTCTTTAACGCGGTTACGGATAATATGTATGCAACAGTTGAAAATTCAAAAGGAGAAAAACGCAAAATAGAGACAGAACCATTTACTAATTACAATATTGTAGTTCTTGATCAGCAATTTAAAAACAATAGCAATTTATACGTAATCAATGCCAGTACATTAAGAAGAAAAGGTTATGCAGATGCGAATGTATCAGGTGCGGGATTTACCTTGGCTAATTCAAAAGCAACCTATGCCTTCACAGGACGAGGAGCATTAACACAGCGCTTTTTACCTAATGACGATGATCCGAATACAGATGAAAAAGTTATTGGTTATACTTATTTGTTAGCAGCTGATAAGACTAATGGACGAGTAAAATACGGAATTACAAGAGAAGTACTCGATAGTAAATATAACAGCACTGACTTAGGATATTTTTCAGTTCCGGGAATCATTGCCTATTCCGCACATGTAGATCACTATTTATTTCAGCCGTGGAAAATATTCAGAGAATCGAGTAACTACTTCAACTATTATAGGAATTACGATTTCAAAACAAACAAGCTTGGAGAAAATCAATTTTCAGCAAGTTTATTTGCCAGCTTAATGAGTTATAATGCCATTTTTGGAGGAGGCGGATTTACTCCTGAAAGAGATTACAACTATTACGAATCTAGGACAGAAGGAAGAGTATTTCATGGATTACGATATTACTATGCATATGTTGGTGTAAGTACCGACTATCGTAAAAAAGTTGCTATTGATTATAACTTTAACTGGTCGAATTTCCTTGATCAATTTAGACATGAAGGATATAATAACTCTGTTAGTTTACGTATCCGTCCCTTCGACAAATTGTTTATAATTCCATCATTTGAATACAACTATGATCCTTTCAATGTGGGTTATGCAGACGATGATAATAATGGTGATATTATTTTCGGAGGAAGAAGACTTGACACATACAACTCCGAATTGAAGTTGTCATACACGTTTAATGACAAAGCTAACTTAACTATTACTGGCCGACATTATTGGATAACGGGACATTATAAAAAATACTTCACACTACTTGAAGACGGAGAGTTAGAATTAAATGAAACGTATGAAGGAAATAGAAATTTCAATCAAAATTATTTCAATATTGATGTTGTTTATGAATGGAGATTTTCACCGGGCAGTGTAATAAATATTATCTACAAAAATGGTATAGAAAGCGAATCGGAAAATCCATTTTCAAAATACGACAAGAACTTCAGCAACTTGTTGAATGCACCACAAACAAATATGTTCAGTATTAAATTCCTTTACTATCTCGATTACCAGATGTTAAGACATAAATCAAACGGATAAAGATTGAAACACGCGCTGTAAGTCAGCAATAACTTCGTGCCCTTTATCTTTCGTATAAAACTGATGTAGTTGTAATCCGTACTCATCTTTCGACAAACCAGGTTGTTCTTCTTTCATAGAAAGAAACCACTTTTGAATTTTCTCAGGACGTGGACCCCATAACGCTAAAATGTCAAGCGTTTCCTCATTAAAAAAAACAAATTTCGGTATACCTCTAGTGCCATTTGTAAGGAAGCTATCCATCACTTCAGGATTATCATCACGCAAAATAAAATAAGACTTCACTTCGGGTTGATACAACTCGAGGTATTGCTCAAACCAAGGAACGATCTGCGCTGAATCGCCACACCAACCTTCGGTAATGATCATTACTCCTACTTTACCTTTTATCTTGAAAGAAGAAAGTCCGGAAGGCATGGTAGCTTTGTCGAGACGTTGCATTCTCTTTTGATTCAAAGAAGCATAACTAATCCTTTCCTCCGATTGATCATCACCTGTTGTTTTATTTGCCAATAACAAATCATCGAGTAATTCACGATATTCAGAATACGACATTGAAACATCAGTTAGCCAACTTCTCTTAATCTTTTGCATATAAAATTATTTCAATAAAGTTCGTAAATTCTATTGAATAAGAAAGTCATGAAATCAATAAAATAATTTTTCATTTTAAAATAAAAATAAACCTTAATATTAATTTACATAAACTTATATTCCTGAAGAGAGAAACAAATACCCACTATCTTAAATTTTATTTGAAGGGTAGAATATGTTCACTATGCTTTTTCAAATTCCAAGTAAATAATCCACCACAATCTTTAAGTTTTAAGCAGCTTGAACACTCTGGCAAATAGTCGTTTTTCCAGTCCGAAATTGACTTTCGTGCAAATTTCCAAAGTCTTTCAGGTAATATGCAAAGTTGAGAATTATAAATTGATACATGCATTCCTTGTCCTGCGAGGAACTCAACTGATTCTGCTAGTTCGTCTTGATAATCGTGCGGGTCAATCCAAAGTTTTTCAATGTTATGAGGAGTATAACCTACATACTCTAACCCCATAAAAGTAACATGTTCAACAAAGGGCAAATTTTTGTATATGTATTTTGCTAGTCTTGGCAGTCGTGGAATAGACTGCTTATGTAAAACTACTCTTACTTCAAGTCTCTGATTGTAACGAGCAAGATTATGTAAACCTGATATTGTCTGATAGAAAGCGTTTTCAGCTTGAACAATAAAGTCGTGAACTTGGTAATAGTCTGCATAAACAGGAATTCCCAACATTAAGCGTTTGTAGTCTAGCTTACCAAGCCTTTCCGCCATTTTGTCCCAAGCAAATGTCCGACCATTTGTTAAAACGTGGATTTCTGTGTCGGGTAGTTCGGATTTTATTTGTGAAAGCAAATCGAAAAACAAGTCCCCCATTAATGTAGGTTCACCACCTGAAATACCTAACTCTAAGCAGTTTTTAGGGATTAAAGGGATTAGCTTTTTATGAATTTCATAATGAAGTGGTATATCGTTTTTATCTCTTGGAGGTTGCGAACACATGAGGCAATTACTATTGCATCTCTCAGTAGCTAATAAAGTATTATGAAATGAATTTATTCTGTAAAGGGTATTAATATTTCCGTCATTGCCGACAGAAACAATATCTCCTTCTGTTAAG
>JAKPPP010000006.1 GCA_029547265.1 Bacteroidota bacterium | reverse complement strand
CCTTTACAGCATTCTTTTTGGTAGCATCAATATCGATGTTTAGAAACCCATTGCCAATGTTAGCTTTCCAAAAGACGTTATCGTTTGCACTAATGTTCATCTTCATTCCAAACTATTTTACAAGAGAAATTGCGCTAGACAGAGGAGAAAGAATGCTCAAGCTTTGGATTTGGTCGGGCACTTTGTTATATGTTGTAGCATTAGGATTAAGTAGAATTCTGCCTGAGAATTATACTTACTTAGTTGGTAGATATAACGGCTTATTAGGAAATCCGAATGGTATCGGGAGTTTCTCCACCGTTTTCTTTATTATGATTATGCTGACATTGCAAAAGCATCCTAAGATGTTTACAAAACCTCAGTTAGTATTAATTTTCGGAAGTTTGATATTATCGGTATTAATGTCGGGCTCGCGAAACTGTATATTCTCAATTCTCATTTTCCTTTTCTTTTCGAGATTCTATAAGATTTCGTATTGGGTCGGATTTGTAATTGTAATCATTGTTGCCATTTTATTTCAAATTATTAATGAAAACTTACCTGCTATTATTAATGCATTCGGCTTAGGAGATTATTTCCGCGTTGATCACCTTGAAGATGGATCAGGCCGTTTAATTGCATGGACCTTCGGATGGCAAGAAATTCAAAACAACTTTATGTTGGGAAGAGGATTCTCGTACGAAGAGACATTGTTTGAAGAAAATAAATATTGGCTGAACGACCTAGGTCACTTAGGTGGAGTACATAATACATTCCTTGCGCTTTGGCTAAATACAGGAATCATCGGACTTATCGTATATCTGGTAGGCTTCTTTAAAAATTTCTTTAAGGCCGCATCAGTAAATTATATGGCCTTACCTACAATGTTTGCGATTCTGTTCTCATGTATGTTCGAGGCTTGGTTCCAAGGATCATTAAATCCTTTTACGATTATCGCAATTTTAAATATTACTTTATTGCAGCATGTTGATACCACACAAGAAAAAAATACTATTCCTGTACTTTGAGTTAGCAGGATACGTAGTAGCTTGTATGGAAAAGCTCGCTGCTAAGTATGATTCAGAAGTGCATGTAGTAAGATACCCAGTTAATGCTGTTGCTCCATTTCAATTTAAATTCTCGGAGAGAATTCATGATTATGCGAGAGAAAAGTATAATAACGAACAACTAATTACTTTGGTAAATGAGATCAATCCTGATTTCGTTTATGTATGCGGTTGGGCTGATAAAGGCTATTTAGCAGTATGCAAGTCGATCAATAAAAGAGTTCCTGTTGTTATGACCCTCGACAACCCTTGGCTTGGAACAATTAAACAACGAATTGCTTCTTTCCTTGGACCATTTTATCTGCATCAATTCTTTACTCATTGTTGGGTACCCGGTGCACCGAATGCTGAATATGCTCGTCGTTTAGGATTTAAAAACGATAGATTGATTCAGAGCGGAATGTATTCTGCTGATGTTGATTTATTTCATCAATACTACAACGAAACAAAAGAAGCTAAGGAAAATAAATTCCCACATCGATTTATATATGTAGGAAGATACACTGAATTAAAAGGCATTCGAGAGCTATGGCAAGCATTCTCTTCTCTAAGTGATGATGATCGCAAAGGATGGGAATTGTGGTGCTTAGGAAAAGGAGAACTACATCCGGAATTTCCTAAGAATGACAGTATAAAAGATTTCGGATTTGTACAACCTGATCAATTAAAAAAATACTTGGTTGATACCGGCGTATTTATCCTTCCTACACATTACGAGCATTGGGGAGTTGTAGTACATGAATATGCAGCATCAGGGTTTCCGATGATATGCAGTACAACAACAAGTGCAGCTACTACATTTCTCAAGGAAGGAGAAAACGGATTCTTCTGCCAACCAAAAAGTGTAGAATCAGTACGTGAATCATTATTGAAAATAATAAATAGTAGCGACGAAAAACTTATCGCTATGGGAAAGAAAAGTGTTGAATTATCAAAATTGATTACTCCGGATACTTGGGCTGACACTATAATGTCGCTTATAAAATAAATATTCGGATATACATCACCGTTATAAAATGACTAAAAAGAAAATTCTGGTATTTGTTGATTGGTATTTGCCCGGCTATAAAGCAGGTGGACAAATACGATCTGTCGCCAGCATGGTAGGTCATTTAAAAGATCATTACGATTTTAGTATTATCACTTCAGATAGTGACCTCCACGCTGATGCACCCTACGAAGGAATTCCTTCCGACACTTGGGTAACACGCGAAGATGGAAGTAAAGTTTATTACTTCTCTGCAGCAAACAAAACAAAAGAGCAGCTTAAAAAAGTAATCTTTGCAGAGCAAGCAGATATTATTTATCTCAACTCTTTGTTCTCTGTCTTTTATACATTGCAACCGCTTTTAATACGTAAGCGATTACTTCCAAACAGAAAACTGGTACTTGCTCCTCGTGGAATGTTGGGAAAAGGAGCATTGCAGATAAAGCCTTTCAAGAAAAAGATGTTTTTGAATTTTGCAAAAATATTAGGTCTTTATAAAGGAATAACATGGCATGCGAGTTCAGAAGCAGAAGCAGAAGAAATTCGATCAATGTTTGGCAAGAATTGCAAAATACATGTTGCGATCGATCTTGTTGAATCAAGAACACTAACGAAAATTGATAGAGAAAAAATTTCCGGAAAATTAAAAGCAGTTTTCCTTTCTCGCATTTCCGTTAAAAAGAATTTAGAAGGAACCATAAAATTGCTCGCTCAGTTGCCATCGGATTGTGAAGTAGAATTCGATATTTACGGACCAATAGAAGATCCTGAATATTGGAAGAAGTGCGAAGAAGCTATTGCCAAACTTCCAACGAACATAAAAGCCACCTATAAAGGTGTAATAGAAAACAGCCAAGTAATAAAAGTACTCAGTAGTTATCATTTAAGCATTTTACTTACCTTTAATGAAAATTACGGTCATTCAATAGTTGAAAGCATGGCAGCAGGTTGTCCGGTATTACTTTCCGATCAAACAATTTGGAAGCAACTGGAACAAAAAAATGCAGGTTGGGATATACCTCTTGCCAATGAAAGTGAGATTTTGAAAGCACTTCAAGAATCTTGTTCATGGGATCAACAATCGTTTGAGAAATATAGTGCGGGTGCATTATTGTTTGCGAATTCAATATTCAACGACGAAAAAGGCATCGAACAAAACCGATTATTATTTGCATAGATCAAGCTATGAAAGAAACTGATTTATCTTCCTATAATAACAGTTGGTACAATCCCGGAGCCGGCAAAATAAAAATACTGATTTGGTATTTTGTTAATGTCGTTTTCTTCATAAATCCGATGAATCCCTTAAGCGGGTTAAAAGTATTCCTATTAAGGCTGTTTGGAGCGAAAGTTGGGAAAGGCGTTGTTATTAAGCCCAACGTCAATATTAAATACCCTTGGATACTGGAAATTGGCGATTATTCATGGATTGGCGAAAGGGTATGGATTGACAACTTGGCCCCCGTTAAAATCGGTAAAAATTGCTGTTTAAGCCAAGGTTCGATGCTTTTATGTGGCAATCACAACTATAAAAAGACTACCTTCGATCTAATTGTGAAGGGTATTATTTTGGAGGATGGAGCTTGGGTAGGCGCAATGTCGGTAGTTTGTCCGGGAGTTACGCTCAAATCTCACGCCATTTTAACCGTTCAATCGGTAGCTACCGAAACCCTCGAGCCCTATTCTCTGTATAAGGGAAACCCTGCCGTGAAAATTCGCGAAAGAGTAATGTAAACCTGAACCTATTTATCTGAAATGAAAGTATCTATCATCACCATCACCTACAACAGTTCTGCGACTGTTGAAGACACTTTACGAACGGTTGTTTCGCAGGATTATCCTGATTTGGAGTACATCATTATTGATGGAAAATCGAAAGACAAAACATTGGAGATTGTAGAGAAATACAAGCACGGAATTGCTAAGGTAGTTTCAGAAAAAGATAAAGGACTTTACGATGCATTAAACAAAGGAATCAAGCAAGCAACCGGTGATATTATTGGGATGCTTCATTCTGACGATTTATACGCTAACGACCAAGTAATAAGCAAGGTTGTAAAGAAATTCGAAGAAGACCCAACGATTGAAGGTGTATATGCGGATTTAGTTTTCGTTAACCGTAACGATGTAAATAAAGTAATGCGTACATGGAATTCGGGAGAATACGAAGAAGATGCGTTTGTGAGAGGATGGATGCCTCCACACCCGACCTTCTTTGTAAAAAAAGAATGTTATGAAAAATTTGGCGGGTTCAACACAGAGTTAAAGTTATCGGCCGACTACGAATTAATGCTACGCTTAATTCACAAGAACAAAATTAAACTAGCATACCTCAACGAAGTAATCGTTAAAATGCGCATGGGTGGCGTAAGCAATGTTAGCTTCTTTGTAAAATTAAAAGCGAACATTGAAGATAAAATGGCATGGAAACTTAACGGAATGAAACCGGGAGTGCTTACAATGTTGATGAAACCACTTCGTAAAATCGGACAATATTTCAAAAGAGCATATCACGCAATGTTTTAAAAGAACATTCATCATAAATGCAAAACGGCAACAGATAAATTATATCGTTGCCGTTTTTGCTTATTAAACCTAACCTATTTCTTAGCTTGCCTTTCTAAACTTTTTAGGTTTTGAAAGAGTGAACACACGAGAAATATTAAAGCCGAAATGAATATCGCCTTTATCCACTTTCCCATCTGTTCCAACCAGGAATGCTCTTTCATTCATACCTAAAGCATTAGTGAAATGCAACTGGAAAACGTGACCGCCGGTTTCGATATCAAATCCGATCGATAATGGATCGGTATATCCTACGGGAAGATCAGTAATATGACGGAAGTATTCTGCAGTAATTGCAAGTCTGTTTGTTAATTTCAAACGTGTACCTACTCCAATCGTTGTAATATCATGATTATCGGCTTCGGTAGCTACCAAATTACGGTGAACTACAGTTGGCATAAACTGAAGTGAGAACGCCTCAGAGAATTTACGACCGATAACAACTTGATGATAATAACTTAATCTCGAAGAGAAATAATTATCGCGATTAGGATCGGCCCACTTCATTCCATCTTTAACAATTCCTGAGATAAGGATTACCGAGAACGGCCATCCACCACCTTTAGCCTGCCAGATCGGACGAAACTTAATAAATCCATCCAATTCTTTCTTATTGCTGCTTCTTCCGATGCCGACAGTTAATCGATCGCTGATGCCATAATCAAGACCTAAACGAATAGTTGCTTGATCGAGACCAAAAGCCTCATAAGCACCTTGATTTACTAAACCGAAGCGATGAAGTATTCTGAAATCAAGAACACCTCTCGACAAACATTCCATCGAGTGCGCATTAATAACGCGCGTAGCTTTAAAGGCATTTCGCTGAAACTCTTTTGTCGGTTTTTCTTCACCTAATAAACCTAATAAATCATCTTGTGCTTGCACACGTTGTACAAACGACAATAGCATTATAACGGCTAAGAGGTAACGAAACTTTGCAGGAATGAACTTCCTCATAATTGATTACATTTTTGTGTAGTTGGCATCAACCACAATTCTAACATCTTTAGATATTTTATCCTTCACTAAATTAGGAATTTCAACTTTATAATCCGCCAAAAGTATTTTAAAAGTTGATGCGCCATTTACTTTGCCGCCTTTTACAGTAAATACTGCATCAGTAAGCACTTCCTTAGTAACACCATGAAGCGTTAAATTTCCCTTCACTTTTACAGGGTAGGCTCCATCTTTTGAAAGATCAACTTTCGACATATCAACTACGTTACCTTTGAAGGTAGACTTAGGATATTTTTCAGACTCCACATAATTTTCATGAAAGTGATCTTGCATAAGCGCTTTTTCGAATTCGAAAGCCTTCATAAGTACTGCGAATTCAAATTGGCCGGTTTTTGCATCAAATACACTTGTACCCTGACCATTGTGCGCCTCGATTTTTTCAGGGGTATTAGAACCGTCGGCAAAGAATGATACACTAGCGCCACGAGTAAAATAACGTTCCTGAGCAGATGCGCTGATAGAAGTTGCTAAAGCAATGATAAAGAGAATGCGTTTCATATTGTTTTGGATTTAATTGTTTTTAGAAGGTTAATACCGTCTTTTTGGTAAGGACGTCAGATCCTTGGATTACCTTTACAATATACACGCCAGATTTTAAAGAACCCGACATAGGCATATCCAATTCTACGTTTCCGGCATTTTGCTTACCGAAAGCTACGCGATTTACTAAAGAACCTTTGATGTCATATAATTCAACATTTGAATTTGAAGAAGCCTTTGCAGAATACGTTAAATGAAGAGCACTACCTAGGTTAATCACTTGAAGAGCAGATGTATTTGCTTGTACTTCTTGAACTCCAACTGTTGAAGCAGGGGTAACAGTTTGGCTTCCTGTATAAACATAGTCACCTGATTCAGTTCCATTGTTATTAGCTGCCATTCCTGAGAAGTAGAATTTCACGTTTCCGATATTTGTTGTTGGAGCTGTCCAGTCAAACACGAACTGCATTGAATCAGCATGTACACCACCATTTTGTTGTTGTACAACATTTTTACGAGAAACACCACTTACTGTTTTCGTAGAGATCTTTGTTTGAGCAGCGTTAGTAATAACTAATGTTCCTGCGTTAGCATTTGCAGTAGTTAAACACTCTAGGCCTAATCCGAATAATGATCTCCCAGTATATTTCACAGTAAGAATCATATGATAAGTTGTTCCCGGAGTGTATTCCCAGTTTGTCATGTTTGTAGATGACAAAACTGTAGAACCTACACCTGTATTGACAGTGTAAGAATTGTGGCATCCTGAAGATGTACAATTTCCCTCAGAAGGAGAATTTGTATATCCTGCTTTACCATTCGGGCTTAATACACCGAAAGACATTGCTCCCAGTGCAATAACTACGACAGTAGTAAGAAGTAAGATTTTTTTCATTTAATAATGGTTTATAATAATGGTTTTATTTACTTTTTAACGTTTACGCAGCGAACAAGAACAACGTCCATTAACATTCCGCTGCATTCGCCTTTCATTGATACTTTTTGGCCATTTGCAATTCCTTGAGGACTAGAATTCACAGAGTCTAGTCGACAGATAACTCCGAACATCCCTCCTGTAGTTTGAAGAGTTACGCTAGTATTTCCGTCTTGCTCATGGTTTACTGATTGTACCGTTCCTGACACTTCAATAACTTTACCTAAGTACTTTTTATTTGCACCGGTTTCATCAGTTTCAAATGCAGAGAACAATTCATCTGAACTCATTGTGAATGCCGGCTTTGTATCTTCCAAACCGGAAACCGGCTTGTTATAGACATAATATCCGCCAATTGCTGCTATAATAGCTAATACTAAAATTATTTTTAACGCTTTCATTTCTCTTAGTTATTTAATGCTCCGGCATCGATCCAGATTTTAATTTGATTAATACTGCATTGATCTAATTTATTGCCATTTTTCGGCATAGCAGACCAATTTGAATCGTAGGTTATAGAACCATATAATGAGCCATCATCTGCTGCTCCTTTTAATCCGTCATAAGTTGTAAAATCGTATCCTGCAGAAGCACTAACTGCATCATGACAACCCGACGCATTACAACTTGTTTGAACAATCGATTTTATTGTGTTGTTATAAGTAATGTTTGCTGTATCACATGTACCTGTTGGTGGATACAAAGTTTCTTCTGTATCATAATAACATCCTTCAAAAGATACTATTGCCAATACAAACAACACAATGAGACTACCGAGCTTAAACGCTTTCATATACTAGTTCTATTCTTGCTTTTAGTTATTTGGTGCACCTGCGTTCACCCAAATTCTGATTTGATCAATTTTACATTGAGGCAACATTGCACTGTTTTTCGGCATAGCGCTCCAATTAGGGTCGTGAATTACACTACCATACAATGAACCGTCGGAAGCAGCATCACTCACTGATGAATATGTTGTGTAATCTATTCCTCCACTAGCGTTAGCACCACTATGACATCCATTACAATACGTAGACATAATTGGTGCAATGTTATTGCTGTAAGTAACATAAGTAGTATCACAGCCTGCATCGCAATGAAGGTTTTGAGCTCCTTGAAGGATCCAAGTTTTAATCAAGCTTATTTGAGCCGCCAAAAGATGTGCAGCAGGTGCAGGTGGCATTATATCGTCAGGATCATTATCTGTGATTGACTTATACAAGTCACTACTGTATGGACGAGTAGGCTTAACTACATCTGAAGCCATTACTGCTGCATATGAAGTTAAATCAATTCCTTCGGCATGTGTGGTAGAATTGTGACATCCCGACATTGTACAGTTAGATACTAGGATGGGTAGTATTTGCTGATCAAAATATACCGAATCCGGGTCACAAGGGGGCAAAGAACCGTTACCGTTACCATTCCCATTCCCACCCCCATTGTTCCCGTTATTATTTACAAATGCCGGTTGTGGTATGTCATGCTTACATGAAGTAATAGATGCCATTGCCAGAATTGAGCAGATAATAAGTACAATTGTTTTGTTTTGCATTTTTCTTAGTGTCGATGCTAAATTACGGTGGCGGCGACTACTTTATTATATGCATGTTGCTGAATGCGGAAAAGTGTACTTTGAACGGGAATTTTGAACTAATTCTATTATTTAGAAGTCCCGGTTAACCACTCCTTAAAGTGTGGAGATCGTTCGGTACTTACGATTGTTTCATGCTCACAAGCAGGTTTTAAAACGATCTTAACCCTTGATTTTGACCACGCTAACATTTTATCGATAGCGCCAATGTTCACAATAAATTGTCGATTTATCCTAAAGAATATTGTTTCATCAGTGATTGCCTCTAATTCATCGAGATTTTGATCAATCGGATACCTTAAGTTGTCTTTGGTACATAAAAAATTAATCTTATCTTCTGTATAGAAATAAGCTACATCATTGATTTCCACCATCTTAATCGTATCGCCATATCGAATGATAATGCGTTTTTGAAGTTCTTTTGATGTGGAAGTTGGATTAATTTGCTTCAACAAAGCTTGTACTTGATTGGTGCTCAGAGCAGTAAGTAACTTAAACTTTTCCATAGCACGATTCAAATCGTCTTTTTTTACCGGCTTTAACAAATAATCGATACTATTTACTTTAAAAGCATCTAAAGCATATTGGTCGTAAGCAGTAACGAATATCACCGGTGCAGTTACCTGTACTTCATTAAAAACCTCGAAACTATGTCCGTCGGCAAGATGGATATCCATAAAGAGCAAATCAGGACTTGGGTTCTCCTTCAGCCATTTTACGGCTGATTTAATACTAACAGGCGACTCCGGAATGATTGCTCCGGGTTCAATTTCCAGAATTAATTTCTTAAGACGTTCAGCAGCTGGTGCCTCATCTTCAATAATGAGTATTTTCATAATTAAGCCGGTATTAATGGTATTTCCACTGTGAATATTTCATCATTTTTACTGATATAAACTTCTTGATTCGATAAGATTTTAAATCGGTTAATGATATTTTCAAGTCCGATCCCTGTACTTGGATCGGATTGTTTTTTCGGATTTAGATTATTATTTATTAATAAAGTTTCTCTTTCGCTGGCAATAACATTGATATACAAAGGCGTTTCGTGTGAAACTGCATTATGCTTTATGCAATTTTCAATCAACAACTGAATTGACAGAGGAGGAACTCGATATTGATAAAGCCAAGAATCAGGAATATCAATTTGCAAATCGACATATTTCCCATATCGCTTTTGCTGTAAGTAAAAGTAACTATTTACGATAATTAATTCCTCTTTCAAGGTAATAGTATCCATATCTCGATACTGAAGCATGCTCCTAAAATAATCAGATAATGTTTCCACATAATCAATCGCCTTCTCTTTGTCATCATCAATAATCGTTATTAATGTATTGAAACTATTAAACAAGAAATGTGGATTAATTTGACTCTTTAATGTTTCATATTGATACTCCATTTTCTCCTTCTCGATCGATTCGAAATGCCTCCATCTACGTGTTCTATCCCGTACAATAACTACAATTATTCCAGCAAATAATAACACCGCTAAGAAAATAAACCAACCTTCTTTCCATAAAGGTTTCTTTATTTTGAAAGAATATGAAGCCGTATATGGATTTACGAATCGATTATTATTAGACGCTTCTAATTCAAACCTATAATTTCCAGGTGGAAGATTTGGGAATGTAACAATGCGATCATGAGTAATTAACCATTGATCGCTATACCCAAATAAACGATATCGATAAACAACAGCTTCAGGATTATTAAACCACAATCCGATAAATTCAATTGATATTTGATTTTGGTTATACTTAAAAACTGAATCGCGAATTCCTTTACCTGGCTTCATGAAAGTATAAATCTTTCTGATATTTGTTAAAGGATATTTAGACACACCTTTCTTGTAATTATAAAAGCGAATTAAGCCTTTCTGAGAACCGATCCAGATATTCCCCTTTCTATCTGTAGTTAATGAATTTAAATCGCAATCGATATTCTCTAATCCTGCTTCTGCGCCAATATATTCCATTTCAAAATTTCGCGGATTGATTACGTCAATACCTCGGCTATGCACAACAACAATATTTCCGGAATTATCAGAAGTTATACCGGAAATTTCAAGCTCACGCAGTCCTTCTTTTATTCCGATATTCTTAAAATTCCTACCATCAAATCGATAGATACCATGACTAAGAGTACTAAACCAAATATTTCCTGATTTATCTTCAGTGATTGAATACACAACTTTCCCTCTTCCATTATCGAAATCTGTAAAGCTTTTAAATTTACCGTTTTCAAATACACTTATTCCCTTCCCATCGGTACCAAACCAAACTCTATTTTTTCTATCAATAAAAACGTTATAAACGAATACCTCACCGGGATCGCTAAAATCATCCGGTCGAGAAAAATTATAGTACAACTTCCCTGGAATTTTTTGATCTTCTATAATATCACATGAAATTATACCACCCAAAGTAGCCAGCCACAATTTATTATCGTGACCGGAAATAGAAATCACGTTTGCATTCGCCAATCCATTTTTTGCTCCGAAGCTCATCACTTCTCCATTCAGCGTATTTAGTCGATACAAACCATCGTCGAAAGTTCCGATCCATAGAAAGCCCCAATCATCTTCAAATAAAGAAACAATATGAAGATTTTTTTTCTTGAGCACTTCGAATTTTTTTAAATTTTGATTCTCCGGTGCGGTATAATTATATCGAAACAATCCACTTTTGGTGCTAAACCAAATATATCCATCGGCATCTGAAGTGATTGCTTGAATGCTATCAAAAGAAAACTTATCATTTTCATGAATAATTTCCACCTTCTCTCCAGGAGAAATTAACAACTTATTATCAGCCGACACCCATATATTACCTTCTCGATCTTTTAACAAATCATAGATTTTAGTATAGGCAAAGCCGTTAGCTCTATTAAAATTTCTTAGGCGACGGTCGCCATTAAACTCAAAATCAACAATACCGATTCCTTCAGTACCAATCCAATATTCATTTTGAAGCATTGCCATACAATCAACCGGTCCGTACGTCCAGTTTTGCGCTTTGGAAGGCACAGAAAATGTTCCTTGCTTAATATTGTACAATGCTATCCCTTTCTCTTGAAAGCCTAAAATCACCGAATTCTCATCATAATATTTGATAATTCTAACTAAGTTATCAGGCAGTCCAAGATTACTATCAATTAGCTTAGAACTGAAGCTTCCATTATTAAGATCAAAGACAATCATTCCTAAATCAGTACCGGCAAATACTTTACCCGAAGGATGTTTTACCAAGGAATAAATAAAATTATCGGCAATACCGGAAATCTTCTTCCAATTGCTACCTTTCATTGTATAGATACCATCACCGTAGCTCGCCACCCACAAGCCATATTCTCCCATATCGATAATTGATCGAACAGGACCTTTAGTACGATAAGGTAAAAGATGAAATCGCTCATGTGTTTTTTTCAATATAATTCCATCTTCGGTACCAACGATCAAAGCTCCGTTAGCGTCCTCAGCGATACAAGAAATATTCATCTGCACCGCCCCAGTATCACGAATTACCTTTTCAAAAACAAATCCATCATAGGTATACAAACCATGATCAGTCCCGGCCCAAATAAATCCACTCTGATCTTGAAACAACACATTAATCCGGAGATTTTTGTTTTCCCGATCGACCTGCAAAGTTTTAAAAAATGGAATTTCAGCTTGTGATGAAAATGAAATCATCATCAACAAAAAACAAACTAAATACCTTTTTAGAATCATAATTACTTCTGTGGTTCTAAGTTAGCAGATAAAGTGATTTGTATTTCTGGAGCAATTTTTTGATTTACAACTCGAGGAATACGAATACTGTAATCATCCAAAAGTACGGTAAATTCAGAAGTAATTTTAATTGAATTGGGTTTCACATCCACCACACTTTTTATGAGACGCTCACGATTAATTCCCTTTACATTCATCATCCCCTTTGCACGCACTGTATATGTACCGGGTTTATTAAAATCGATCTCATCAATAATTCGACCGGTATATGAAATTACAGGATACTTATCAGTATCAAGGTAGTTATCATTAAAATGTTCACGTTGCAGTGGACTATTAAAACCCTTAAAACTCTCATTATTAACGGTAAATGCAAAGTTCTTCGATTGTAAATCCAGCATCCCTTTCATCTCAGTTGATTCCGCAATAATGGTTTCTAGGGGTGCTTCTGACTTAAAACGAATTTTCGAAGATTTTATAAAATAAACGCTGGAAGCATATAGAAATCCAAAGAAAAATAAAAAGACAATTATTAAACTAGCAATAACTTTTCGTCTACTTACATGGATATGCCTCTTGCAACCCGAAACTAATGAATACATTGAGATCATATCAAGAGATGGTAACGGAACCTTCATAAAACTGCTACGAATTTAAATAGCACAACTCCAATTTCCTATCTTATGTATAAAAATCATGCCTAAGCAATGCCAAACGGGAATAATCATGACTTTAACACGTAAAAATTCATGTTAAAGCTAACTATTCTTTGCTGCAAATGAGCCATCCTCATTACTGATATTTATTATCATGTAAGAATTATTTACATTTCCGTCCATTTTTCAAAAATCTGCGGTAAATTCGTTAGCCCGTTTTCTGCACAAGAAAACTAATTAATTCTA
Organism: Bacteroidota bacterium; assembly: GCA_029547265.1. Lineage (GTDB taxonomy): Bacteria > Bacteroidota > Bacteroidia > AKYH767-A > OLB10 > CAINEC01. The sequence continues at coordinate 45,264 of JAKPPP010000006.1, read as the reverse complement.
TATGACATCACCGGTAATAATCGTTTCGTTAGTTATTGTATTCATTGTAGTTTCTCTTTATAAAGAGTGGATTAAACCCGTGATTGTATTTGTAATAGCCATTGCAATGCTCATGCTGTTGCAGGTTATTACACCAAAAGAGGCTTTAAGCGGATTTGCAAATGAGCAAATTGCTGTCATTTTCCTTTTACTCATATTAAGTGATGTTATTAAAAGATCAGCTGCATTAGATCAATCGATTTACAAATTACTTCGACCAGGGTTATCATATCGTGCGTTCATGGCCCGAATGAGTTTTTCGGTTGCAAGTGTTTCAGCTTTCGTAAATAATACGCCATTGGTAGCTCTCATGTTGCCGTATGTATATGATTGGTCGAAGCGTAAGAAAATTGCCCCATCAAAAGTTTTAATGCCATTATCGATGGCTGCAATTATTGGAGGTACAGTAACTGTTATCGGAACTTCGACAAACTTAGTGGTGAGCGGATTAGCTACTGACGCAGGGTTAGCACCATTGAAGATGTTCGACTTTACCCCGGTAGGATTACCTATCATGGTAGCGATATGTTTATACATAATTTTCTTCTCGGATAAATTACTGCCAAGCAGAAAAGATGCTTTAACAGAATTCAAAGAAGATCCTCGAGAGTATTTAGTTGAAACAGTTGTTCCTTCGACATCATCATTTGTAGGAAAATCAATCGACGATAATAAACTTCGTAGTTTACGAGGACTTTATGTTGTTGAAATTATAAGAGGCGATAAAACCATTGCTCCCGTATCACCTGAAGAGATCATACAGTCGGGAGACGTTTTGATGTTTGCAGGAGAAACCGACACGGTAATAGATCTTGTTAACGATCAAACGGATTTATTGTTGGCTAACATTGACGAATATCCTTTAAACGGAAAGCTAGAGGTAGTTGAAGTGATTATTAGTCCGAATTCGGCATTGATCGATATCCCTATCAACAAAAGTAATTTCCGCGAGCAATACGATGCGGCAATCATAGCAGTTAATCGCCATGGAGAAAAACTAACAGGCAAAGTTGGTGAGATAGAATTACACAGTGGCGATTTAATTTTAGTAATAGCAGGTAAAGATTTCCGCAATCGCGCTGAGGCTGGACGAGACTTAATTGTAGTCTCTAAAAAACGTGAAATCAATAAAGCGAATAAAGGGAAAATCAAGTGGATAATTTTAGCCATTGCAGCTTCTTTCGTTCTTGAAGCTTTAGATATTTCAAGCTTATTCATGTCGCTGTTTGTACTTACGTCAATCGTTGCGGCAGTAGGTATTGTGACAGTCGATGAAATTAAAAAATCGCTTGATCTAGATCTTATGATTATGCTTGCTTTGGCAATTGGAGTTGGAAAAGCGATTAGCGCATCCGGTGCCGACAAAGTATTTGCAGAATCAGTTATCACTGCCACACAAGGTATTCATCCTACCTTAGGAATTTTACTGGGACTGTATATTGTTACTAATGTACTAACCATGTTTGTTACCAATGCAGCAGCCGTTGCCATTACTTTTCCTATAGCAGTAGCAACGGGACATCAACTGGGAATAACAAATTTTACTCCATTATTGCTCACGATTGCTTTTGCCAGCAGTGCCGACTTCCTCACACCATTCGGTTATCAAACGAACTTAATGGTTTACGGTCCGGGAGGTTATAAATTCATCGATTATATCAAATATGGGTTCATCCCAACGCTCATCTATATGGCCTTTACCATCTTCGGTATCGCTTATTGGTATAATATGATATAAACAAAGAGGTATAGCAGACCTCAATCCGACACATTTTTTCGAGGTAGATTCGAAATAAAGTGTGAACTTTGCAGCCGGATTTTCCGGACAAAAGCAGAATCATGAAATCCACAAATATTGTTAGGCAAGATTATAAAATTACCCGTAACGACCGATTGAAATTACTGGGCCAAAAACCCGTATTAATTTGGCTTACAGGACTTTCCGGATCAGGAAAGAGTACCATTGCCGATAAACTGGAACAAGAATTATACTTCAAAGGATTCAAAACTTATTTACTCGATGGCGATAATATCCGCCATGGCTTGAACAAGAATATCGACTTTACTGAAGAAGGCCGCAAAGAAAACATCCGTAGAATCGGCGAAGTAGCCAAGTTATTCATGGATGCCGGCATTATAGTGATTACCGCTTTTATCTCCCCTTTCAAAGAAGACAGAGATCAAGTAAGAAACCTAATTGCAGAGGGAGAATTCATCGAAGTACATGTTGATTGCCCTCTGAAAGTTTGTGAGCAGCGCGATGTAAAAGGACTGTATGCGAAAGCGCGAAAAGGCGAAATTCCCAACTTCACAGGCATTTCATCACCTTTTGAAGCCCCTGAAACAGCCGAGATTACTGTTAAAACGGCTGAAGACAGTCTTGAGGACTGTGTAAACCAAATTTTAGATTATTCGTTAAAAAGAATTAAACCCTGATATAGGATGATTTTATACCATTTGAACCACCTGCGTGAGTTAGAAGCAGAAGCCATCTATGTGATTCGCGAAGCGGCATCACAATTTGAACGCCCTGCAATGCTCTTTTCAGGAGGAAAAGATTCGATTGTAATGACGCATTTGGCAAGAAAAGCGTTTTATCCCGCTCGTATTCCCTTCCCTTTACTTCATATTGATACGGGACATAACTTCCCCGAGACACTTACTTTCCGCGATAAGATGGTAGAAGAGATTGGTGCTCGTTTAGAAGTGCGTTATGTACAAGACTCAATCGACAAAGGAAGAGCGAGAGAAGAGAAAGGCCCGAATGCAAGTCGAAACGTATTGCAAACGATCACGCTTCTAGATGCGCTTGAAGAACTGAAGATTGATGCTGCTATGGGTGGAGCTCGACGCGACGAAGAAAAAGCCAGAGCAAAAGAACGATTCTTCTCACATCGTGATGAATTCGGACAATGGGATCCGAAAAACCAACGCCCTGAGTTATGGATGTTGTTAAACGGAAGAAAACATATCGGAGAACATTTCAGAGTATTTCCACTATCAAACTGGACAGAGATGGATGTTTGGATGTATATCCAACTAGAGAATATCCCAATTCCGGAAATCTATTTCACACACGAACGTGATGTAGTAGATCGCGACGGAATGTTATTAGCCTATTCAGAATACATCACATTAAAAGATACTGAGAAAGTAGAGAAGAAAGTTGTTCGATTCCGCACAATCGGCGACATGACTTGTACCGGAGCAGTGGAATCACCTGCATCATCATTGTCAGAAATCATTGATGAGATAGCAGCATCGAGAACAACAGAACGCGGCACACGTCAAGATGACAAGCGAAGTGAAACAGCGATGGAAGACCGTAAGAAAGCGGGATACTTTTAGTCGATCGAAAAAACAGCCAATACCCTTTACATTTAAATAGTATATAATTTTAATATATAATGAGTGATTTCAGCAAAGACGGATACATGAACATGGAATTGTTGCGTTTTACGACAGCAGGAAGTGTTGATGACGGGAAAAGTACATTGATAGGCCGTTTGCTTTACGATTCAAAACAAATTTTCGAAGATCAGCTCGAAGCCATTGAACAAAGAAGTCAGCAACGCGGATTTGAGCATGTTGACTTAAGTTTATTAACTGATGGATTAAAAGCAGAGCGAGAACAAGGAATTACAATTGATGTAGCTTATCGTTATTTCGCAACACCGAAGCGTAAGTTCATTATTGCAGATACACCGGGACATATTCAGTATACCCGTAATATGGTTACAGGAGCTTCAACAGCGAACGTTGCATTGATTTTAGTGGATGCACGTAAAGGAGTACTTGAACAAACCATTCGTCACTCGTTTATTGCTTCGCTATTACAAATTCCACACTTAATCATTTGTATTAACAAAATGGATTTGGTGGAATATTCTGAAGCAGCATTTAACAAAGTAGTTGAAGAATTCAGACATGTATCTTCTAAACTAGATATTAAAGACGTCCACTTCTTACCTATCAGTGCATTAAAAGGCGATAATGTAGTAGACAAATCGCAAAATATGCCATGGTATCAAGGAGCGACATTAATGTATCTTCTAGAGAACATTCATATAAGCAGCGACGAAAACCATATTGACTGTCGTTTCCCTGTTCAGTATGTAATTCGTCCTCAACAAACCGAATATCACGATTACAGAGGATATGCAGGAAGAATTGTAAGTGGAATTTACAAACCTGGAGATAAAGTAAAAATTCTACCAAGCGGAGAATCTGCCGTGATAAAAACAGTAGAGTTATTCGGCGAGAATATTGAAGAAGCGTATGCGCCAATGTCGGTAACAATGACATTAGATCGCGATGTAGATATTAGTCGCGGAGACATGATTGTACGCGAAAACAATGCTCCGAATATGGAACAAGAATTCGACGTAATGATTTGCTGGATGAATGCGAACAAACTACAATTAGGAGGGAAATACGCAATTCGTCATACAATAAAAGACGCTCGATGCGTAATTAAAGACATTCGATATAAAATCGATATCAACACTTTGCATCGCAACGAAAACGACAAAGAAATCGGCATGAATGACATTGCCAGAATAAACATAAAAACAACTGTTCCATTATACTTCGACTCATATCGCAAGAATAGATATACCGGAAGTGTAATTTTAATTGATGAAGGCACTAACGAAACCGTTGCTGCCGGAATGATTGTTTAATAAATACCGCTTTTAGAAATGGAAAACTACAACGAACTTCTTGCTGTCGCAATTAAAACTGCGATCTTGGCAGGTAAAGAGATTACCGGTGTTTATGCCAATGAAATAGCTGTTGAAATAAAAGACGATAAAAGTCCATTAACTGAAGCAGACAAAAGATCGCATTTAAAAATAATGGAAGGGTTGAAAGAAACAATGCTTCCTGTTTTAAGTGAAGAAGGCAAAATGATTCCTTTTGAAGAACGCAACAAATGGAAATTATTTTGGATGGTAGATCCTCTTGACGGCACGAAAGAATTCATTAAACGAAACGGAGAGTTTACGGTAAACATCGCTTTAATAAAAGGGAATACGCCGGTGGCAGGAGTTATCTATGCTCCGATCATTAACTCGTTGTATTTCGGAGCTGAAGGAACGGGAAGCTACAAAATAGAAGCCGATTACGATTACTTGATGCATCTTGCTTTATCGCAAAACATTACCGATAAATTTATTTCTGTTGCGAAAAAACTTCCGATTAAAAACGATGATCGCAAATACACTGTAGTTGCCAGCAGAAGTCATATGAGTGAAGAGACGCAAGAATTTATTGAAGAGCTCAGAAAAAAGCATGGCGATCTCGATTTGATCTCAAAAGGAAGTTCACTAAAACTATGTTTAGTTGCTGAAGGCTCTGCCGACGTTTATCCGCGATTTGCGCCAACAATGGAATGGGATACAGCTGCGGGACAAGCTATCGCCTTATACGCAGGATATAGCGTTGTTAATCCAACAGAATCTACTCCTATCGTTTACAATAAAACTGATTTATTAAATCCTTGGTTTGTTGTAGGATAAAGAATATTTCTATACAAGAAAAAAGCCGGCAAAACTGTCGGCTTTTTCTTTTCATCAAAGTAATTAATTATACTAACTCATGCTTATAGGCGGGATAATCGGTATAACCTTCTTCACCGTTTGTATAAAATAAATCAGTAGCCAAATTATCAGATAGCGGTAGATTATTTTTAAAACGATCAACCAAATCGGGAATATTGATAAACAATTTTGCGAATGCAACTAGGTCACCTTCTTTTTTCAATAGATCGACTTCTGCTTTCTCTTTAGTATATCCTCCCGACAAAATCACAGTTTTCTTAAAGTGATGTCGGATTACATTCGTTAAATGTTGAGGAACTACAGGAGTACCCATTGAAGAATGATCGACTAAATGAATATATGCAATTGCTAATTTATTAAGCTGTTTTGCCAAATATTCGTACGTAGATTCAATCTCGTCGTATACCGGCATATCGTTGGCAGTACCGAACGGTGAAAGACGGATACCTACTCTATCGCGTCCGACTCCTGCAGCAACAGCTTCAACAAGCTCTAATAAATAGCGACAACGATTTTCGAATCCACCTCCATAATTATCTGAACGAAGATTAGTTTCGGGTGAAAGAAACTGCTCAACGAGATATCCGTTTGCGCCGTGAATTTCAACACCATCAAAACCTGCAAGCATAGCATTCTCAGCAGCAATAACGAATTCGGTGATTGAATTAGAAATATCGGATATACTCATCTCCATAGGAATCATGTAATCTTGCATCCCCTTTTGGTCTGTCCACATTTGCCCCTTCGCTTTCACAGCTGAAGGAGCAAATATTATTGAATTCTCAGGCATATTAAGTGGATGAGAAATCCGTCCGGTATGCATAATCTGCAAGAATATTTTTGAACCTTCGTCATGCACTGAATCAACAATCTTCTTCCATGCAAACATTTGTTCAGTAGAAAATATTCCGGGGATTCGGGCATAGCCTAATCCATTAGCAGATGGAGCTGTTCCCTCTGTAATAATTAGTCCGGCTGTAGCCCGTTGAGAATAATACGTTTCCATTGAAGGAGTCGGAATATTATCAATTGCTCTGCACCGTGTCATAGGCGCCATAACAATACGATTAGAAAGCGCTATTGAACCCATTTTATAGGGTGAAAAGAGAATATATTCTTTCATAAACTTAACATGTTAAACATCGCAATCAGTTTGATTTTCCACCGAGAAAGTTTCATCATCTACCTTATGATCACATTCATTTGAATGTTCATTGTAAGGTAGTTTGGTAATATCAGGTTCTTCAGAATCTGTAATGTCATTTTTAGAACTTGAGTCAGTATTTTGTACATCTGTTTTCGAAACAAATTCAATGACTTCGGGGAAACCGGGATTAGAATGATCTACACTTGAATTAGGATTTAACTCAGTAGGAATTTCAACTATTTTTGGTATATCAATCGGAAATATTTCCTGACCCTTTAGAAGGTTCTTTGAACTTTCATTTTCCATTACTTTAATATTTAAGAGTCAAATAAAACAATTATTACTTCAAATGAGAGCGGATGTACCAAGCAATTTTTTCATGCTCTTCCATTAAACCCGTAATGAAATCACTAGTACCTAAATCGCGGTACTCTTTAGCAAATTTCTCGATATTCTCTCTCAAATGAATGATGATACTTTCATGATCAGATAGCAACTCTTTTAAAAAGAATCTTCCTTCATTTTTTAAATTACTTTTCTCGATAAAATGCGTAAGATTGAGAAACGACGCCAAAGTACCATCAACATAGTGTCCGATTGATCGAATTCGTTCTGCGATACGATCAATAAAATCACGGATTTGATCGAACTGCATTTCGAAAAGCTTATGCTTATCATTAAAATCGATGCCCTCAATATTCCAATGAGCGTTAAGCGTCTTAGTGTAAAGAACGAACTCATCAGACAAAAGAATCATTAATTCGTTCGCCACAGATTGGCGATGATCGTCTGTAATACCTATTGCAGTATTTGTGAGATTAGTGACCATAAAAAATAGTTTTTAAGTTAAAAACACTAGTAATAAAAAATAAAAAGCATTGCTCTAATCAAAATTAGATCCGACAAATTCAATTTCCTCAAAAAATATTGAAAAGGCAATGCTTTTTGCTATCGAAAAGCAAATTTTTAATTAGACTTAGTCGGCAAATTCGTGGTCATATTCCACAGCCAATGAGTTTATGACTGTCCATACCCCCGGAGCATTCCATGCGATTCGTTCAGCTTCATTCTTCTGATACCAAGTATCAACAGTTCCATTTAAAGTAACTTTTGTACCGGAAACGATAACTTCTATATCATCTGAATCAATTGCCCAATTGCGGTCGAGAGCACTTTCAATCTGAGCTTTCTCTACTTCATCGTGAGATTCAGGTTTAACTCTTAAATTACTGATTACAACTTTAACTCCTGCTAAGCAGCTGATTGCTTTTTTTGCAGATTCTCTTTCGAAATTCCAATTTACTTCACCATCGAGAGTAACCCAACCTTTCTCAACTTTCACTTTAATTTTTTCATTTGGAATTTCCAAGTTCATGCGTAGAGCATTTACGACTTCCACGGCTATTGCTTCGTCATCAAGTTTTAAGTTTAAATCGAGTTTTACCTCTAATTTCTCGACAACGGCATTAACACCGAAAACGTTTTTTACAACAGATTCAATGAGGGTCTTTTTATGGAAGCTATCTACAACACCTGATAAAGTTATTATTCCGTCCTTTGCAACAACTGTTATATCGGTGTTTCTAAGTAAGGGCTCCCAATTGATAGATTCCTTAATATCCTTTTCTAGTTGTAAGTTCGTTTTCATAAATATTTTCTGCAAAATTGAATTAGCAGTCCAACAAAAGTAAATGCAAATTTATAAACCATCATTACAAGACTATAAGGGTTAATTACACTATTTACGTTTGTTATTTAGCATATTGACTTAACATATAGTTAACATTAACGAGAAACTACGTTAATAATGTAATTATAACATTGCATTATGAAAATCTATTCAAGTGTACTGGTTATTTTAAAGAATCGTATAGAGGTGATTTTAATACAATCTTTTCTCTCCTTTTCATCCTCGCTAAAGTACTTGAAAAAACATCGTTTCGACACTTCGAACAATATTTACTCTTGACAAAATGAAAATCATGTCGTCACTTAGAAGAGAAGTAGAAATAGTAGTTATATCTGACATTCATCTAGGGACGTACGGGTGTCACGCCAAAGAGCTGGTAAGATACTTAAAGTCGATAAAACCATCAATGATTGTTTTAAATGGTGATATTATTGACATTTGGCAATTCAGCAAAAACTACTTTCCTAAATCACATATGAAAGTTTTGAGGGAAATCATTCGGTTTGCCTCGAAAGGTGTTCCGGTATATTACATTACTGGTAATCACGATGAAATGTTACGAAGATTCTCCGGGTTTAGCTTAGGAAATTTAGAAATCAACAATAAATTGATTTTAGACCTTGATGGTAAAAAAGCATGGATATTCCATGGTGATGTATTTGATGTAACCATGCAACATGCTAAATGGCTAACAAAGCTTGGAGCTATTGGATATGATTTGCTCATTCTATTAAATCGATTTACCAATTTTATTCTTGAAAAGACAGGAAGAGAAAAGATTTCATTATCTAAGAAAATTAAAAACAGTGTTAAGAAAGCAGTAAAATTCATTAATGATTTTGAAGTTACCTGTGCCGACATTGCTATCAGTAACAAATACGACTATGTAATTTGCGGACATATTCATCATCCGGAAATTAAAGAAATAAAAAATGATAATGGTTCGGTTACCTATTTAAATTCGGGCGACTGGGTTGAAAATTTAACTGCACTTGAATATAATAATGGAGAATGGTCGCTTTACAAATATGAGGATACAGTTGAAATAGAAATCTTAAATGAAGACGATGACATAGTTTCAATGGATAATAAAGATTTATTCAAAATGCTATTTGCAGAACTTAACAATCCCGGATTACCCAATAACCCAAACAATAATAAATGAAAATACTTTATGCCATACAAGGAACCGGAAACGGCCATATTAGTAGAGCTTTAGAAATAGTGCCTATTTTAAAACAGAAAGGAGAAACTGATGTACTAATAAGTTCATCACAATGGGATTTAGAATTACCTTTTGAAGTAAAGTATCGATTTCATGGCCTTGGATTTGTCTTTGGCAAAAATGGCGGCATTGATTTCACAAAAACATATTTAGCACTAGATACAGCTAAATTGCTAGCTGAAATAAAATCAATACCAATCAAAGATTATGATTTAATCATTAGCGATTTTGAACCCGTATCGTGTTGGGCTGCTAAATTAAACAACAAGGTTTGCATTGGATTAAGCAATCAAGCAGCGACCTTACATCCTTTAGCACCAAAACCCAAAGGCTCAGATCCATTAGGGAAGGCAGTATTAAATCACTATGCTCCCGTAACTCACTCCTATGGATTCCACTTTAAATCGTTTGATGAGACTGTTTCTACCCCCATAATAAGAAAAGAAATTAGATCAGCTAATATTAGCAACAAAGGACATGTAACAGTATATCTTCCTTCGTATGATGACAAAAGAATAATTGAAAAACTTAAGCACATTACTAGCTGTGAATTTCATGTATTCAGTAAGCATATACGAAAGGAATACAAAAAAGCCAATTTCACTGTATTACCTTTAACAAATCAAGCTTTCATAGAAAGCTTAGCTTCATGCAATGCCGTAATAACGAATGCAGGATTTGGAACAACATCAGAAGCGCTTTTCTTAGGAAAGAAACTATTGGTAATTCCTATGAAGAATCAATATGAACAACATTGTAATGCAGCCGTATTAAAATCAATGGGCGTTACAGTGATCAAAAGTTTGAAGAAAAAGCACAATGGTACGATCAAAGAATGGTTAAAACACGGACGATCAATAGAAGTTGAATATCCGGACAATACAGAGAAGATTATTGACAAAATAATCAAGAATCATTTACATGAAAATATTGTCGTCAATTCGAAAAGAAAGGAAATGAATTTCTTTGAGAAAATTATGACTATAAATCTTGCTGAAAATTAATAATATGAAAAACGATTTCATTTGGGGTGCTGCGACATCAGCCTATCAAATAGAAGGAGGTAAATTCGCTGACGGGAAGAGATCATCGATATGGGATGAATTCTGCAAGAAGAAGAATGCCATTGTCAATAATCAAAACGGAAACAAGTCATGTGAGTTTTACTACCATTACAAAGAGGATATCAGATTATTAGCTAGCCTGAATATTAAAAACTTCAGATTTTCGGTCTCGTGGCCTAGAGTAATGCCATTAGGGCCCGGATTTATAAATCAACGAGGACTAGATTTTTACGATCGATTAACTGATTATTGTCTCGAGAATAAAGTAGACCCATGGGTGACATTATACCATTGGGATTTACCTCAAGAATTAGAAGACAAAGGAGGCTGGACCAACAGAGATATTGTAAATTGGTTTAGCGAATATGCTGCTATAATAGTAAATCGTTTAGGCGATCGAGTAAAACATTGGATGGTACTTAATGAGCCGGTAGTTTTTACAGGAGCCGGATATTTTTTAGGAGTACATGCTCCCGGCAAAAAAGGCGTTGACAACTATTTGCCGGCACTTCATCATGCGGCATTAACACAAGCTGCAGGAATTAAAACAATTCGTTCAGCCTGCGCTGATGCACATATTGGAACGACTTTTTCATGTTCGCATATTACTCCGTTAAATCCGCATAGCATAGAAGATATTTTAGCGGCACAAAAAACAGATGCACTAATTAATCGCCTTTTCATTGAACCACTATTAGGATATGGATATCCCACAACAACCCTACCCTTTTTGAATAAACTAGAGCCTTACATCAAATCGAACGATCTAGAAAATTTAGTAGCAATTCCAGACTTTATAGGAATACAGAATTACACTAGAGAAGTCGTATCACATTCTAAATTTACGCCGTACCTCAATGCAAAAATTATTGATGCTAAAACAAGGAATGTAGATCGGACGATTATGAATTGGGAGATTTATCCTGAATCCATTTATGAGATGATTAAACAGTTTAATCGATACAAAGAAGTAAAAGAGATTTATATTACTGAAAATGGTGCTGCATTCAATGATAGGAAAATTGACGGTCAAATAAATGATGAAAAAAGAGTCAACTATTTAAAGTCTTATATTGAACAGGTGCTAAGAGCTAAAAATGAAGGATTAAAAGTTGATGGCTACTTTGTTTGGTCATTGTTAGACAACTTTGAATGGTCGGAAGGATACACACCTCGTTTTGGAATTGTTCATGTTGATTTTGAAACGCAACATAGAACGGTAAAAAAATCCGGCAAATGGTATAGTAATTATATCAAAGAATTTCAAGAACGGAATAGTACGATTGTGATATAAATAAAAAGGGCCGGGAAACCGGCCATTTTTATACACAACCAATCAACTATTTAATGACAAACAAATAATTTTTTAACAGAAGTCCCCTTCTTATTTTTAACTTCAAAAAAGTACATTCCACTTTTAAGCGACTCAAGGTTTAATGTAGCTGAATTATTCTGACTATAGATCGTTTCCGGAAATACTGAAACACCCAATTGATTAAAAACCATTAGTTGAAACTCTTCAGAACCATCAATTGTTGTTTTATTAATCGCTGGATTAGGATACAAATTAAATTCTTGCGTAGAAGTTTCAGGTACAGAAAGTATAGTTGGGAAAACAATCTTGATATTACATTGATTTCCGTTTAAGTAAGCTTTTAAACTATACAAATCAGTATTACTAAACGTTGGGGTTAGTAAATTAAAACAAACTAAGGCTAAAGGAGTAAGCGTATCGCATGGTTGAAAGCTACTACTAGTGAAGCGAACAGTAGAATCATTAGAATTATAGTAAGACAAAGGCATTAAATAGGTGGTTAGGTCCAATATAGTATCATATTCTAAAGCGTTATGATCATATTTCAATGAAAAATCGAGAGCATAGATAGTATCGTCAGAAATAATTGAAACCGGAATTTCCAGAGGCGAAGTAGAAAGATTGATTTGAGACAAATCAAATACGACAGAATCTCCAGCACCAATGGTTGATAATTTAGCTGAATTAAGATTTCCATTAATCCTAAGAGCTTTAGTATAATTCTGGCTATAAATGCTTGAAGAAACCATTAAGCATAATAAAACCAGTTTAATTTTAAGTGAATTCACCATTTGTTTGTCTTTTTAGATATTTCAAATTTACGAATGGCAAGTATTTTGAAAGTCAAGAGCAATTTATCATTCTGTAAACTTTACATTAAATAAAAAAGGTCAGCCCCCGACCGGGGACCAACCTTTTTGGAGAAAAACAGAAACAATTATTACTTATTAACTACTACTCTTTTAACAGATACAGAAGATCTGTTTAATACTCTAACAACATATACTCCGTTAGCTAAAGTTTGTGTGCTGAATGAAGCAGTTTCACCGGCTAAAGCCTCAGTTTGAGCAATAACTTGGCGACCTTCAACATCCATTAATTGCAATGTTGCATTCTCGCTAACCTCAACATTTAACATATCAGTTGCAGGGTTAGGATAGATATTGATGATAGAACCAGTACCTGATAATTTAGCAGAAGCTAATTCAAAAGATACTCTTTCACCATTAACATATGCAGCTAGAGCATTGAAATCAGATGCAGAAACTTCACCTTGACCGATTGCAAAACGAACAGAAACCGGAGCTTTAGATAAATCATAATTCTGCAAGCTATTAGATGTAAAGCGAAGAACTTTATCGTCAGCATTTACATTTGCTAAAGCTTGTAAAGAATTTGTATTATCCACAACCGAATTGAAATGAAGTGAAGATTGATTAAACATCATTGCAAAGTCTAATGAATTTACAGCATCAACTGATTCAACGAATACAGGAACAGTTAAATATCCATTCTCAACTACTGCTTTTAACATATCCATAACAACTTTATCAGATGAAGTTGAACGAAAAGCATTATTAGGGCTAGTAGTTGCGTAGTTACCATTGATATCACCGATTAAGATTCCTTTGTAAGTCATTGCAGAAATTACAGGGCAATCAGTAATATTTGTTGCAGGCACAGGCATACAGAATGACAATACAGGAACTTTGTACTTAGAGAATCCGATACCATCGTTATTAGGATATGTTGTTGAAATTGCAAATGCAGCATCAGTTGCAACACGAGCAGTATCAACAAAGATCCAATCTTTCGATAATTGACCGTTAGAAACACCGTTTGCATTATAGTTCCATGCTTGACGGAATTCTGGGATCATCAATACAGCCCGTTGGTTAATTTGAGAAACGTCACCGGCACTGATTACACCGTCTTCATTAACATCCATTGAAATAATGTTATATACATTAGGAATGAAAGAAACATCATTCAAAAGAACTTTACGAGCCAATAATGCATCAAATCCGTTGATCACAGGTTGAACATCAGTTGTTCCCGGGATATCCTTATTGATATTTAAATTAAGACCGTTAGAAATAACATGAGAGAATGAACCTGTAGTATCAGGATTAACAACAACAGAAGAAGGAGTTGAACAAGATGCATCATTTCCATTTATATTTGTTGGCAAATATTGGTTAGGATTTGCAGCATTGTATTTAATTGGACTATTATCTGCCCAGAAGCTTAATTTACCTGTAAATACGCTATCTCTATGAGAGATATAGTTACCTGCTTGAACTAACTTAGCAGTAACACCATTATAATAACTTTCTTGTAATGAAGGAATAGTTACAGCAGATGTGTCAACAGATGTAAACAAAGCAGTTTTTGTAAAACCTACACAGAATACAGTACCTGCACCCGTAAATTTCGCATTAGCAGGAGCACTTGCATTGAAGAATAAAGAGATATACATGTTGCCATTTGCTGAATCAATACTATTGATTGCATCAACATAAGAAGGGTTGATTAAGTCACTAGCAACAGTGATAGATCCTGTTGGTTTTAGCTTAAGTGAGTTGTAATGTAAAACAACATCATAACCAATTACATTATGTACAGTATCATGAGCGATAACCGGTAAGCAGAAACCCGCTTGATTACATCTCTCATTGATAGTAGAAACATTGTAAGGAAGTGCATTAGGATCTGCTACAGAGATTGCAACAGCAGAAGAAGTAGTTACAGCACCACGGTTATCAGTTGCTTTTACTGTTAATACAGCTGAACCAATAACGCTTGTCCAGTTGAAGCTATAAGGAGCAGTAGCATCACTTCCTACAAGTGTTCCGTTAACATAGAAATCAACAGAAGCAATTGTTCCATCAACATCTGCAGCGTTAGCAGCGATAGCTACAACAGCAGGAGCAGTATACAATGCGCCATTTGAAGGAGCAGCAATTGAACATGAAGGAGGCACATTGTTAACACAAGTAATACCTACAGCTGAAGAAGTTGTTTGAGCACCTAAGTTATCAGTTGCACGAGCAGTGATAGAATGAGCTCCAAGAACAGCTGTCCAGTTAATTGAATAAGGAGCAGTATTATCTAAACCTAAAGAAACTCCGTCTACAAAGAATTCTACTGAAGCAACAGAAACGTTATCAGTAGCATTTGCTGTGATAGATACTACATCACCATTAATAACTGAAGAACCATTTGTTGGGTTAGTGATAACACAAGTTGGAGCAGGGTTACTAGCAACAGTGATAGAAATAGTTGCAGTACTTACAGCGCCTTGATCATCTGTAGCTTTAGCAGCGATAGTATGTGAGCCAATAACACCAGTGTAAGAAGATGAATAAGGTGCAGTAGTATCTACTCCAACAGAAACTCCATCAACAAAGAATTCAACTTGAGTAACAGTACCGTCAGCATCAGAAGCTGTAGCTGTTAAAGGAATTACTGTACCTGTGATAAAACTAGCTCCATTAGACGGAGAAGTAATTGCTACCGATGGAAGTGCATTTGGAGCTCCGAAAGTTCCAGTTAAGCTTGGAATTGTAATTTCAGAACCAACTGGAGAAGAAGCAACATAATTTTGTGTTCCACCAGTAGGAGTTCCGATTTGAATATTTAATTCAAAATGAAAAACTCCATTTGTAGTGAATTGTCCGATTAATACACGGTTAGATGAAGTAGGACCAAAAGATCCATTTAACGAGGCGATAGAACCATTTGAAGTAGAAAACAAACCTCCAACTAAACTAACACCATCAAATACACCTAAATCACCATTACCTGTATTGTTCAAACCGACAAATGTTGGTGATTCCGGAGCAACAGCAGCCATTCCATCTTGAACTAAAATTTGAATACCAGTTGATGCATCGTTATTAGTAAGTATACCGTTACTATTACCAATAGAACCATCAGTATCTTCAGATTTTAATACTCCTGATTTCCCAACCGCAGTGCCACCAACTGAAAACCATGAATCCAGCATAACAGTATTCTTTTTGGTATTATTTACACTAATGCCTTGCGGGCTAGTAGCTCCATAGTCTTCATTATTAAAGAACGCGGTAGAAGAGCTAATTAACAAATTGTGGTTTGAAACTCCATATAAAGCTTGGAATTTGTAACCCGGTAACATATCAGCGTAAACACGATATGTAACAGAACCAACAGGTAATGTACCCGTGCTTCCGATTGAGTCGGCTGCATTGGAAACATAGTATTTTTCAACTATGATATTTTCTAATCCGTTTTGAGCTTGACAAACATTTGTGAATGCACTCAAAAGCGAAAATAGAAATCCATATATCATTATTTTTTTCATTTTGATAATTATAAAAGATGTTTAGATGTGATTAGTTACAAGATTGATTAAATTGTCCTAATAGAATCAAGAAGTCAACATTATTTGTAATACCATCTGCATTCAAATCTGTTGGACATGGTTGAAGGCCTGTAGTAACATTTAATAATTGAGCGTAAGTCCAGTCAGATAACCAGTTTTTTCCTGAAGAAGCAAATGCTCCTTTGTAAGTAACAGGCGTGAAGAATCCATTTGCAGGAGCTGCAGCGCAACCACCGGAAATAGTTAAAGCAGGATTTGGAATTGCATCAAATTTAGTTGCAACGGCATTTGTAGTATAGTTTTGGCTCCATAAGTAAGTGAATCCAGGTAAAGAAGCTGAAGTTGTATTTAAGTCAGTAGTATAGAACTGAGCTGTATCTGCTGTAGCAACA
The DNA here is from genome assembly GCA_029547265.1 of Bacteroidota bacterium. Taxonomy (GTDB): domain Bacteria; phylum Bacteroidota; class Bacteroidia; order AKYH767-A; family OLB10; genus CAINEC01. The sequence continues at coordinate 28,465 of JAKPPP010000006.1, read as the reverse complement.
GTACCTGTTCCGTTTTTATCGATTGCAAAATCTTTAGCACAACCTACGAATGCATTACATTTTACTTTTAAGCTATTTGAACCATTACCATTCGCAGATGACCAGTTATGATAAGCTTCACTTGTACCTGTACGTGTTCCTAAGGTTTTGATAACATTCATTCCATAACGGAAGTTTGCAAATACCGAATTATAAATTTCACCTTCAGTTAATTCTTTTGCTTCGATAGCTGCAATACCTGAGTTATCAGATGTTAGCGTTTTCTTGCTGTTACCAATCATTGTAACATTATAAATAACAGGATGTGAACGCGGAGTTAAGTTAGATTTTTGATCATCAGCATCCATTTCGAATCCGTTATCAGCGTCAACGCTAGCAGATAAAGTATCAGCAGTTTTAAGACCGAAAATGAACTGAGAATTTCCACGGTAACCGTCATCCCAATCGAACATATCGTCATTACCAAATAATGTAGCGAAGTTTTTTACATTAACAGTTCCACCAAAAAACTCCATTGCATCATCAGCACAAGAAATAATTTCGATATGATCTACAGTTGTTCCTCTCCCTACTGAACCAAATGTTAATCCATTAATTTCCCCACCAACTTGCAATACAGCACCAGCGTGACGAATTGAAACATAACTTAAAATACCAGAGTTATCATCATCATCAAAAGTTTCACCTGCAGTTAAATTCGCACCGAACTGATCACGAGCATTAGAACTCGCAAATCCCTCAAATGTTCCTAATCCATTCGCAACACAAAGTTTTCCATCACCAACACCCGCTTGGAAAGGACCATTAGCAGCTAATGTTAGGTTATTTGAAGCTTTTCCTGCGATTAATACTCCGCCCCACATACCTTTATTGCTTAAAGCATAAGATCCATCCATTGGATCAGCTTCAGCAGTAAATACAATTTGACATCCCGGAGTTCCGTTTGCTACGATTCTACCTCCACGCATTACTGTTAATGCAGTTGCAGAATCTGCCGTTGCACGGAATCTTCCTTTAATTACTGTTCCCGGTGCAATCGTTAAACTTTTTCCGCTAGGTACATAAATTTTCTTGTCAAGAATGTACGTAGTTGCACAATTTAAAATTGTGTTTGTAGCAGTTAATTCTCCATCATTTGCTCCACCGGATGTAGCTAATGTTGACAATAAAACTGTTGGGCGCGATGATACGGTAGGACATCCGCAATCAGCTCCAAGATTGTTCTGGGCAAAACTCGTTGCCACAGACATGACCGCAATTGCAGTCATAGCCATTTTAGTTACTAGTTTTTTCATTTGGGTTATTGATTTAGTTTAGATTCGATTTGATAATTAAGGCCTTTTAACGAAAGCAAATGTAGATGGTCAACAAAAATTTAAATCAAACAAGAACTTACTAAATCATTAAACTAATTAACCTAAAAAGTTAAGAGCGAAAAATGTATTTACTGTACTTTAACATATAGGAAACATTCCAAAACAAAATTGGCCGCCACTTATAAGTAACAGCCAATTTTAAATATTTATTTTTTTAGTCTTTAACACATCTTATACTAAATCCGTATCCTTTATAAGTGTGTGATCGATAAACATCAGGATTTTTATAATCAAGGTGACGAAACCATGCTTCATTGCTTTGAGCATCATCAGTTGAAGTCCACCAAAAACCTGTAGCGAATAATCCTGGACTTCCATAAGTCCCATCAGGTAAACGACAGCTACCGGCAAGAGCAGTAAAACCGCTTTCATTTGTTGGCCAAAGGTCTCCAAATCTTGTCCAACCTTGCCCTCCCTCTATTTTCATTTTTAATCCTTCATCACTACCTCTCCATCCTGCATTAGATGCAGAAGTTGAATTCATTCCTAAAGCTTGCTCCAATTGCTTCCATTCCTCATCTGAAGGAATATGCCATCCGGCCGGAGCAATTTTTTTGGGATTTGCAACTGCATACCAATTGTAAAGTAAACCCGGAGCAGAAGAATTGCTATTATATTGACAAAACAAAGGAACTGAATCATTCCAATCAGAATTGTTTTGAGCTTGTTCAATCGGAGTACCGTCATTATATGACTTAACTTTAAGATTTTCTGCCATCCACCATTTATTTCCAATCTTAATGGTTTTATATGTGTTGCCATCAACATCAACAATAGAGCTAGTTTCATGGACAACTGCTTTATCTTCTTCCTTTGTACATGAAACTATAAGGAATAAACACAAAACAGTAATTAGTTTAAAATGGTTTTTCATAATTCAACTTTTAATTTTGCAAATACAACAACCTACTGCTTTATAATTGTTCTATTGTAAATATCATTCTCAGAAATTGCCTTTAACATATATACACCGTTATCTAGATTTTGAAGGCCCAGATTAAAACTATCTTGAGCTGCGATTTCAATCTCTTTTACCATAACAAGTAATCCAAATTGATTGAATAATTCAAGTTTCAAGATTTTAGATTTATTACCTTTGATAATTACATTAATATTCTCAGAAGTCGGATTTGGATAAACACGGAATTCGCGATTCCCTGAACTTAACGAAGGACATACTACATCTAAATTTCTATCATTGCAAAGACCGGGATAACAGCACATTTCTTGAACATTAAAATTTGCATCCGGGTCATAATTACAAGCCGATTGATCCATACATCCTAATTTAATTTTAGTTAAGCATGCTGATGAATCACTGCAAGCATATAAATTACTGTATTCTAAGTAAAAGGGATCTGTACAACCACAAGAAGCAGGATATTTTAAAAATGGAGAAACACGCTCTGTAACTAATACTTGATTTTGGATATAACTAGTGTCACTTCCATCAGCCACATATCTTATTAAATTACCTAAAGAATCTTTAACTTCTATGTTTATTTCGAAATTGATATCGCCAACTGTTGTTAATTGTGCAACTAAAATTCTATTCAATGAATCATATCCGAAAGCTCCCGAACATTGCAACATGGCATTATTACTTTCGAAATATAATTTCGTATTATCGCCAAAAATACTTGTATCAGCTGCAGATAATAATGGCAAATCACCTGAAGGCAAATAATTCGCAGGGATGGCTGCTACCTGAACTAAACCATCTTTGTCGGTTACAGGTATTCCTGCTACAGCGCTGGTATTACTAATTAATCCCGGACTAATTCCTTCACTGCCTCCATCATTGTAGATTCCTCCTACAATCGAGCTATCCGGATCATCAGCTTTAGGAATACCAAGATGTTTTTTAGAAGCTGCACCTAAAGTAATCCAACTATCAAGAGCAACTGTATTTTTACTCAATTTAGTATTATCAATTTCATATCCGTAGCTTTTACCTCTATCAGTATTATTAAAAAAGGGATTGGAACTAAAGAATTTAAGTTTATGCAAAGAGTCTCCGTAAATTTTAGTGATGGAACTTCCTTGTGCCAAATCCACGAATACACGATAAGTTATAGATCCCATTGATAAGAATCCACCATCTGTATCTGCTGAATCATTTGCATCAGAATAATAATATTTTTCGACGATAACATTTTCTACTTGGCTATAGCCTTTTGTACTAATTAGTGTAGAAAGCATTACCAATAATGCTAGTATATATTTCATTTTCTTACAGTTTGTAATTTAAACTTAAAATATAGTTTGTCCCGTAGGTATATTTATCATAATCTAAGGTATATCCTTCTTCGTAGTCATACGAACGTCGAACCGGAGTATTTAAAATATCTTTAACAGTAAATGAAACTCCAAAGTGGGGTCCCAATTTTTTTGAAACCTTTACATCAAATATATTTCTAGGTAACTCATAAATATCCGGCACTTCTTTTACGTCAGCTGCCACCACTAACCTAGCGCCTTGCACATTGTAAGTCAACGACACATTTAATCCTATGCTATCAGCAGCGTAGGATAAAATTCCGTTAATTACATATGGTGCTTGTCCAAACATTGGTCGAGTAATAGTGTCTTGTGGAATAAAATTTTTAACCCCACCGGTAACTTCCATTCTGGTTCTAACAAATTCTGTTTCTGATTTAGCAAAAGTCACATTAGCTCTAAATTCGAAATGTTCGTTAATTTTCTTCCTTCCTTCTAGTTCTATTCCCATTACTTTCGATTTGTCGACATTTTGCCAGCTTATACCGGCTGAATTCACCAATTCGATATGGTTTTTAAAATCTTTATAAAACACACTTAAAGAGAGGTTGTCGCCCGATTTAAAATAGTTCTCAAGTCTTAAATCGTAATTTTTGATTTTCACCATTTTCAGGTCGGAATTACCGAAAACAAAAGCTCGGTATTCGTAATCGTATGCCGCAACATCTGACAACTCACGAATGCTAGGACGAGCAACTGACCAACTATAATTTAGACGAACATTCAATGGAGCATCTTCATCATAGCGTAATTTATAAACGAGGTTAACACTTGGAAGAACACTTAACTCATCCAATTTACCGGGATTAGCTGCAGGGAATCCCTCTTTGTAATCGCGACGAGGGTCATTAGCAGGTAAATTCAATGAATCAAACTTTACAACATCTGTGTAAATTTTAGCTTGTTCTACTCTTACTCCACCTGATGCTCTCAAACGTTCTGTGATTGAATAATCACTCATCACATATCCTGCATAAATATTGCTTCTTCCAAAAATATGATTTGCAGGACTTACATCATTAGTATAATAATGTTGGAATGTAGAAGAAGTAACTCCATCAACAGATGCAGAAGTTTGAATATCGAATGTATTGAAATTAAAATATTCATTTAAATCTTCGTTGGTCAAGACTTTCGCTGCCGGTCCAAAGTTTACTTCATAATCATATTGATCACTTTCTTTATAATTATAAGTGTAGGAGCCTCCTAACTTCAATTTTCTTGGTAAACCCGGTTTATTTCCCAAAGGAAACTCACCGAATAATCTCGAATCAAATAAATCATCTGATAAGTAGCGGTAATATCTATGTACGCCATCTCCAATAGTACCACCTATTTGATAGGTATTAGTTATTGGATCTTTATAATACTGAACATTCTTAAAATCAGGTGCTGAACTATTTCCATTTGTATAAGAGGCATTTCCTTCTAATTTTAACTTCAATTTCGGAAAATAATTCTCCGACTTCAATTGATAAATTAATTGACGTCGCTGTTCATAGAATTGGCTTTTTGTTACAACGTAATTGGCAGGTTCTCTATCGTCAACTGAACTTCGAACATTATTCACGCCAATATAATTAGGCATAAACATTAAAGAAACGCTATTGTTTTTATCGTACTTATAGGCAACATTAAATAATGCACTCCAACCATTTGATTCACGTGTTACATCTTGTTTAACAGAGCTAGAAACAGTATTTACTAAATTTCCATTTCCATCATCAGCAATTGCTGCTTTATTGGATACAGAGCTAGGATCACTAACAACAGCAGAATTGTATTTTAATCCGACGATAAAGCCTAATGGCTTGCCAAATAATTTTGTTTGATTTCCAATAGAAAAACTTTGACTAAAATTCAATGGTGCTTTCTTTTTAATTGAATTCCAGCTGTCAGAAAACTGTGCTCCAGTTGCCGGAACTCCTGCATTTAAAATAGAAAAAGCGTTTGATTTATAAGGTCCTTTAAGATACTCAAGTTTCGCTGCATTAAATGCATCGACATCATTAATTTGTCCGGGAGCAAGAAGTCCGAGTTGAATTAATCCCAATTTATAATAAGTATCATTCCAAGGAGCATTTCCATTAACTCCAAGTGAAGAATAATAATCTCCTAAACCTAAAGCAACAAACTCCTGATAAGTACTTGGAGTAATTATTGCTGAATTAAAATTATTATGATCAACATCTCGTAATCCGTTATCATAGCCAAGCCAATCAGATGAACTATGATCTGAAGTAACAATATCTTTAAAAGTTGACTGACTGTTATAGCCAAGGGAAGATTCAATATTTACACTTAATTTTTCCGGATAATCCTTCGTTTCAACCGACAAAAATGCCCCTGCCCAATCGCCCGGAATATCAGGACTTGCGGTCTTCGTGATAAAAACATTATCTATAAGACTTGAAGGGAATAAATCAAGTTTTATATTGTTTGTAAAAGGATCGAGGGTTGGAATAATTGAACCATTCAATGATGTCTTAACATATCTATCTCCAATACCTCTAACAGTAATAAAACTTCCATTTGTTGATACTCCGGAAACTCTTGAAACTGCAGCTACAACACTGGCATCTCCGGTTTTCTTCATGGTTTCTGATGAAACGTAATCAATGGTAGTAGCTGCATTTTTCTTTACCATTTCAGTGTAATATTCCTTACCCTTAACTGCCTTTGCTGCCACTTCAACTTGCTTAAACTCCATTGCAGAAGATTCCATTACCACATCTTTATCAATAACTTTTCCGTTTATAGAATTAACAGTTACTTCAACAGACTTATAGCTTACATAAGAAAAAACCAAAACTTGTTCACCCGGAGATTTAATATCAATCGAGTAGTTTCCATCAAAATCAGTGCTGGTTCCTACTGCGTGATTACTATTTAACATAATAGTTACTCCAATAAGAGTTTCACCCGACTTATCGATGACTCTACCACGAACAATTCCTTGACCAAAAGAGGTTAAGGATGAAAATAACACTATAATAACTAATGTAATGAGCCTTTTCATTTTCTACTTTATAAGCAAAACGAGGAACTTGTACTTGATGTACAAATTCCTCGTTATCTTTCTGAATTACTTCTTAACTAATTTTTGAGTTGTTTGAACTCCATCTACATTAGCAATAACTAAATAAAGTCCGCTAGAAAGAGAAGATATATCCATTTGTTCATTGATATTCCCTGAAACAAAACCAATATTCTTTTGAACTAAAACCTTTCCTGTTAAATCAACAACCTTATACGATACTTCGGCATTATTTAAGTTGCTCAATCGTAAGTAAGAGAAGTCAGAAGAAGGGTTTGGATAAATGCTTACATTACTATTTTTCACACTGTGAGATTGAACTCCTGTTGTAGATGAATAAGTCAAGCTTGCCATTTGAACTTCAGTTCCAATCGGATTATCAGCAACATAATTTTCAACTCCGCCAGTTGGTGTCCCAATTTGTATGTTCAACTTAAATGAAAGTACTCCGTCAGTTGTAATTTGTGCAATTAATACTTTGTTATCGATAGTATCAGGTCCGAAAGATCCGTTTAATGAAGCCCAAGAACCATTATATGTAGAGAAAACTGGTCCATTCGTTCCATCATTCTGGTTATCAAATACAGTTATTTCATTTGAAATACCAACAGCTGTTACAGGCTCAGGAGTTCCTGCTATAAACCCGTCTTGCGTAGTTAACGGAATACCTGCTGCAGGATCATTGTTTTGCAAAACCATTGGACTATAATTATTAATTACATTAGCATTGCCATCATCATAAATTTTCATGATTCCATACTGGCCATTGCATGCAGCACCCACTGACAACCAAGAATCAAGCATTACTGTATTTTTAGCAGCTTGAACTTTAGTAAATGTTGGAGAGGTAGCACCTCTATCTTCGTTATTCCAAAACAAAGTAGTAGTTTCAATTCTTAATTCATGGTCAGGAACACCATAAGCTGCTTGAAATTTATATCCTTGAAGCATGTCGGCGTATATTCTGTAAGTAACAGATCCCACAGGTAATATCCCACCATCAGTATCAGCATTAGAATCATTTGCGTCCGAAACATAGTACTTTTCAACGATTACATTTTCTAAGCCATTTTGTGCATTAGTGGCACAGTTTATTAAAGTTAGTAAACTAACGAGCAAGTAGATTTTTTTCATTTCAATAAAGAGTTTCTGTTTTACAGTTTTAATTGCTCGTCAAAATTGAGCATTGATCTTTATTGAATATCAACTAAACCATTACGTTTGAGTTAAGCGGTATTTATTAAAACATTATCGCAAAACAATTCGTTAACATTGTATCAACATTGAAAGAGAAAATGTGTTCGCTCTTAACTTCTAAAATACTATTTGGTAACTTTTAAAATAATCGAGTTAGAAGTTTTAACTGCGCCTTTATCATCGTAAGCTACCGCATGAACTTCCATTTCACCTTCCTTTACTGCTTTCCAATTCATTGTGTAAGGGGCCGAAAATTTTTCCGATATTTTTACATCATTAACATAAAAAGAAACCTTTCTAATTGATCCATCTTGATCAAAGGCATTAGCGGCAATTGATATATTATCATCAACCTTAACATTACCTTTACTCGGTTTGATGTTTAATGAAATTTCAGGTAGAACATTTTTTAGCTGTGGATAAATCAAAGAAGGAATTTGGAATTCTGCACCATTCGGATTTCTTGCTACATAATTTTCAGTTCCTCCTTGCGGTGTTCCTAATTGCAGATTGAGCTCAAATGAGAGTTGGCCGTTTGTAGTTAATTGCGCTATAAGCACAAAATTTGAGGAATCTAGACCGAAGGCCCCTCCAAATGAAGCCCATGATCCGTTTTCAGTTTTAAATTCTTCGCCGTGTTTTAATGAGTTTGTGTGTCCAAACATCGATATAGAATTAGAATCTAATCCAAATACCGTTACTACACGTTGAGGAGTCGCTGCTTTTAGCCCATCTAATCTTTTGATTGGGACTCCGGCATCCGGATTAGTATTTTGCAAAACACTATCAATATTTTTGATTGTATTAAATTCTACATCTTTAGACTTCAGCACAGCAGTATGACCATCAGAACCTGCACCTACAGATATCCAGCTATCGAGCATTACCGTATTATTCGATAATAGTTTTGGTTCGATTTCATTAGCATAAAATCCGCCGGCGAATTCACTATTAAAAAAATAAGTAGAAGTTCCTATTTTTAGAGGATGTCCATCAATGCCATATACCGCTTGCAAACTATAACCGGGTTTCATATCAACCCAAATTCGATATGTGGTAGAATTTGGAGGTAAATATCCTCCGGTTGCAACCTTAGAATCAGCTGTATCCGAGATATAATATTTCTCGATGAAAATATTTTCTAGCCCCTGCTGAGCGTTTGCACTCGCAAAAATGCAAGTAAGTGCTATAATCGTAAGTATTGATTTCATGATTTGGGTACAAAATTAGATTTGCAATTACGAATCCATTTTACCCCAACTTTAAGTTTACATCAATATTCAAACCACCACTTTTCTCATTTAAAGTGACAATTTGGGGATCCAATTAACATCAAAAACATCTCTCAAAAACAATGATCTTCCTAACAATCGATTGTTTACTTAAAAACAAATATTTTACAGAAGCAAATTGCTTATTGAATTACTTTGCATTTTCTTAACCTTTCCTTTACAGGTAAGCTAAAAATGATCAAAAAACTGCTAAATAAATCGGGAGAAGGCGAAAGCGATGGGTCTTTCTTCTTGAAGAAGAGCTTTTTGGCACTGATTCTCAGGGCCGGAGGGATGCTTACGCAGTATATTTTCATTTTTGTAATTGCTCGCCTCTATGGACCTAAAGAACAAGGGAGTTTTACACTTTCCTTCACAATCCTTCAGCTATTTGCCATCTTTTCGCAGATGGGCCTCGATAACCGACTCACCAGAGTGATTGCGGCCAACAGCGAAGCCGAAGGGAAAAACATAGTACGTTCAACTTACCTTCAGTCACTTCGCTACACACTTACAGCTGCAGCAATTTGGGCAGTACTCACCTATTTAGCCTCCCCTTGGCTAGCATCGGTCTTCTTTAGTAAGCCTGAACTTACTGATGATTTACGAATGACCTGCCTCGCATTTGTGCCCTTCGTTATCATTGGACTAAACAGCGCCGGATTCAGAGGATACAAAAACATGACAGGATTCATGATTTTTAGAGCTCTTCAACCGTTGATCGCCGCAATTCTCCTGCTCATTTTTTATTACGGAAAAATGGAGTTCGGAGCAATACAAGCTTATAGTATTACAACCATCATCATTTGCGTTTTCAGCTTTACCACTTGGTATAAGTTCAGCAAAATCGGTGAAGCAGAAACAATTCCTACCCCAAATACAGGGTCGGTATTGATGGAATCGATGCCATTGATGCTTACAGGTTCTATCTTTTTTATTCTTGGGTGGACAGACAACATCATTCTAGGAATTTTCAGAACCTCAGAAGAAGTCGGTATCTATGATATGGCTTATAAGCTTTCAACTTTATCAGCTATAGTTTTGTTAGCGGTAAATGCCATTCAAGCTCCAACCTTTGCTCAACTCTATAGCAAGGGGGAAATGAAGCGACTTCAAGGATTTGTTTTTCGCTCTACGAAATTGCTTTTTTTCACATCACTACCGATAACTCTGGTATTATGCATATTTCCTGAATGGATTTTAGGGATTTTCGGACCTGGATTTAAAGCCGCTGCGCTTACCCTTATTATCCTATCTATTGGTAACTTTGTAAACAGTATAACCGGCTCTATTGGCATCTTGCTGCAGATGTCGGGAAAACAGAAAGAATATAATCGAATAATAATGATTGCTGCAGGGGGCAGTATTCTAATGAACTTCATTTTGATTCCGAAAATTGGAATTGTTGGTGCGGCTATCTCATCAACAGTGGCTAAAATATTTCAGAATCTGGCATCCGTTGCATACGCAAAAAGATCGATGGGAATACTTTCATTGTATTTACCGGGAATCGATAAACTATTTAAAGTAAAAGATAAAAATAACTGAGCGGAAGAAAAGCGATGACGAATATTAAAAAAGAACCGAACTTTTTTGTGATAGGTGCAGCTAAATGCGGCACCACTACCTTATATGATTTTCTTGAACATCATCCTGAAGTGTATATGTCGCCAATAAAAGAGCCTCATCATTTCAGTAAAGATATAATTAAAGAAAATTTTAGTGATGAATACAAACACTACCTCAAAACTCGTAATGTAAATTTAGAGGAATATTTAAAAACCGATTTCTCTAGAAAAATATGGGAATGGTATATCGACGATTTTAATCAGTACTTACAACTGTTTAAAAAAGTTAGTAATGAAAAAGCTATTGGTGAAATCAGTAACGGATATTTATTCTCATCAGTAGCTGCTAAAGAAATCAAAGCTCAATATCCTGACGCAAAAATCGTAATGATTTTACGTAACCCAATTGAAAGGGCTTACTCTCATTACTTAGCTAACGTGAGAGATGGTAGAACGACTTTAAGTTTCAAAGAAGAGTTGATAGCGGACGCTCAAAAAAGCAATAAAGGATGGTGCATCTCTCATTGCTATACTGAAATGGGATTATATTACGATCAAGTAAAAAGATTTACTGACGTGTTCGATAAAGATCATATCAAAATTTATTTGAATGATGATCTCAAGAAAAATGCTGAAGCTGTAGCGAAAGATCTTTTCACGTTCTTGGGCGTTAACACTAAAGTGGATATCGACTATCATAAAAAACAAAATGAAGCTCGCTTGCCAAAGTCGGCAGGATTCATGAAGTTCATTACTCAAACAGGACTGAAACGCAAAATTTTCAGATCTATGCCGAAGAGTATTCAGGAAAAAGTAAAACCACTGTTCTTCAAAGAAGGTAAGATTCCGAAAATGTCGGATGCCGACCGTAAATGGTTATCAGCTCAATTTAGCGATGATATCCATAAAACTCAAAATTTAATTGGAAGAGATTTATCCTCTTGGCTTAATTAATCCACTTTCAGAATGAATCAGAAATATCATCTTCCAAATTTACTCATAGGTGGCGTTCATAAAGCCGGCACTACTTCCCTGCATACTTACTTATCGATGCATCCTGATGTTTGCGGATCATTGATTAAAGAGCTAGCATTTCTATTACCTGCTCGCTACCATCAAGAAGTACCCGACGACGAAACATACAGCTCTCACTTCAAAAATTATAAAGGAGAAAAATATATACTTGAAACAACTCCTTCTTATCTATACGGAGGACTACCTTTAATTGAAACAATCAAAAATCGGCTAGGCGATAACGTTAGAGTAGTAATGATCCTTCGTGAGCCTGCTGATCGATTTGTTTCTTTCTATCGTCACTGCTTAACTAAATTAGAAATTCCTGCTGATACTGCGCTGGAAAAATTTATATCAACTTCAGCTCCTGTTGACGCAGGTGTTCGAACAAATGATGAGTCCGATCATATCAACGAAGGTTTGGTGGAAGGCAATTACGCTGCATATCTTCCTCTTTGGATGGAACACTTCGGCGATAGATTACTAATAGTATTCTTTGATGAATTGTCGAAAGATACTCCGGGAACCATGAAGCGTATTTGCAAATGGCTCAACATCGACTTTTCAGTTTATAAACCCGGAGATTTTACAATCGAAAATAGAACAGTTGATTATCGCTTGGGATTTATTCATCGCTTTGCTTTGTGGGTGAATCATCATACTGAAACTTTTTGGAGAAAAAATATTAAACTGAAGCGAGCATTACGTTCGGTTTACTATGGATTTAATGAAAAGAAAAAAGGGCAGAGTGAATTGATAAGTGATAAAGCATTAAAAGAGTTGGAAGCTATTTACAAGCAACCCAATCTTCGCTTAAAGGAGTTAATGAAGGATCAACCTAATATTAATTTACCTTATTGGTTGCAATGATTTATACGCCTGATTTCTTTTTAGTGGGTGCTGCTAAAGCCGGGACGACAGCATTACAGCAAGCGCTAGATGCTCATCCCGATATTTATATGTCGCCTTTAAAAGAACCAAATTTCTTTTGCACCGATATCGATCCCGATAAGTTGAGGCCCGACTTAAAAGAAAGACTTAAAGCGGACAATACAGAATCTTGGATTAATTCAGGAATGGAAGGCTCTCGCTGGCGAGCATATTTGAGAGATGAAAAACTATACAGCGCATTATTCGATCCGGCACAACCAACACAAGTTACAGGCGAAGCCAGTGTGAGTTATTTGTACTCCACAACAGCAGCTGAAAATATTGCGGCAGCAAAACCGAATGCAAAAATTATCATTGTGCTACGTAATCCGATAGAACGTGCGTGGAGTCATTATCTAATGGAAGAACGATTAGGAATGGCGGATAGGTCTTTCGAAATTGCATTTAGATCGGTTAGTAATTTACAACATCCGATGTGGGGAAGAGATTTACTCTTTTTACATGGAGGACTTTATAATGATCAAATTAAAAGATACCTGAAATATTTTAATCCATCTCAATTGCATATTATCATCTATGATGATTACCGTAAACAACCTCAAGATGTTTTGAAAAAACTTTATGTGTTTTTAGGAGTTGATCCGGCAAAAGCCGACTTATCCGTGGCCCTTAAACGCAGTAATGAAGCCCGTACCGGAGTCTTCGATAAAGCTATTCCGTCAGGTTCATTAAAAGTAAAACTGCGTAGATTCTTAAAAAGCTTAGGCATCCATTCCTCTCTGAAAAATATGCTTACAAAGCCTTCCGATAGAAAACCGGGAGAGCAGGAAAAAAAGATCTTATCGGCATTCTACCAAAGAGAAATCGAAGAACTCGAAAAAACACTTAATTTAGACCTTTCTCACTGGAAGAAATAAGAAATGATTAACCAAAGCATAAACCCTGTATTTAAAGGACTGATGTATCAGTTGCTTTGGTTTTTGTTTTTCGCTAATGCCTTCGCTTGCTTCGTACGGATTCCAGCCAGAACAGTAGTTGATGTTAGCTCAGGAATTTTCCTCGGAATATTAGTGATTCATTATGGGTACGAGTGGTTAAGAGCATTAAAAACAAAGAAAGTTAAAATGATCTCATTGCTGATGCTGCCATTAATATTAATGCCGGTTATCAGCGCAATTCAAGCAGCAAGGGTCTTTGGACAACCTGCTATTTACGGATTTCTTGCACAACGTCAAGTGTTCATGGCATTGTGTGCTCATTTTATTGTTACTGCGTTAGAAAGGAAATGGCTCTCAGAAGAAAGCTTTGAAAAGTACTTTATTCGTTCATTACAAATTTTGCTTTTTATATTTCTAATCTTTTACATGTTCGTGAATCCATCAAGGTTCATTGATACTGATTTCGTTACTTTAAGTCCGAATAAAGGATTCAGGTATGAATTCCCGGACTCATGTATTTACGGATTGTTTTTGTATTCTCTTTTTAAAGTATGGATTCAAAAAGAAAAAAAATGGTGGCTTACAGTTTTATTTAGTCTCTTTTACATTTTAGTTTATCTTCTCGATCGTACTCAGCTGGTAGCTCTTGCCGGAACTGTTGGATTATATGTTCTTCTAAACTTCAGCGTATCACGAATGATTCGTATGGTGATTCTAGGAGCATTCGGAATAATTTTGGTTTTTGGGTTACTTGCTTTTATGGCTCCCGACTTCCTCGATAAAAATTTAAAACTTTATGCTACTGCCTTTGAAACACTCACAGGAGAAAAAGTAGCGGAGTCCTCTACCAACATTCGTTTCCTTGAATCGAAAATAGCATTAGCAGGATTTACAGATCATCAAGCTATAGGTGTAGGATTTTTAAGTACTCGATGGAACGATGGATTCAGAATGATAAATAAATACTTCTACCCTACCGACGTTGGCTTGTTGGGTAACTTATATGTTTATGGAATCATCGGAACACTGGTGTTTTATATTCCTTTCTTATTAGCGATGAAATATCATTTTCGTTTACGCAAAGAACATGCTACACTACTGGTAGCATCACAATATGTACTAATATTTTTGTTTGCGGATATGCTTACAGCAGCAACGAATCAAAAATTCTACGGAGTAATCGCAGTATTTTTCGGAATCGTTTATTATTACAGATACAGAGAAAATAAAGAAGAGGAATTAGCGATATAATGAGTGATACAGGTATGATATTTATTGTTGGGAACAGTCGTTCGGGAACTACGATGCTCGGACGAATGCTTGGAAAAAACTCATCCGTTTATTCCTTTCCCGAATTACATCTTTTCGGTCCATGTATTCCTCATGGAAAAGAATTAGAAACTATTGATAAAGCTATTGCTATAAAAATATTCTGTTGGCTGTTCGATGTATCTACGAAAGGATTTCATCATGAAAGAAATCCTGATCAATTTTTAGAGCAAGCAACAAAATTAGCTAATGAGTTTTATAAACAGGGTGTCGATGCTTGGGATGCATACAGACATTTTGTAATACATGTAACGAAATCAAACGGAAAATTAATTCCTTGCGAAGATTTACCCGGAAATATCTTTAAGCTTAGTCAGATATTTCAAAAATTCAGCGACGTAAAAGTTGTTCATATCGTTCGCGATCCAAGAGATGTGGTGTTGTCACAAAAGAATCGTCACTTGCGGAGAAAGATGGGCGGACATTATGTTTCAAAAAAAGAAGCATTGCGTGTTTGGTCAAACTATCACCCATTCGTGATTTCTCGCTTATGGAGAAATGCTATCTCCTCAGCAATAAATATTGACAAAAAAAATATTCTAACTGTTCACTTCGAAGACCTTTTAGCAAAACCTGAAGAAGTACTGCGTCAAATTTGCTCACATATCGGAATAATATTTGAACCTAATATGCTAAAGGTTCCTCAAGTGGGTTCTTCTACACAAAAGGATGATCCTTCTAAAATGGGAGTCGATGCAGGCCGATCTGGAGCATGGCAACGCGGAGGATTAAGCGATGCTGAAATTGCCATTTGCGAGAGTGTTAACGGTGATTTAATGCAGAAACTTAATTACCCTTTAAGTGGCAAATCTTTAGCACTCACATCGAAAATAGGATATGCATTGCTGCTTCCATTCAAAGGAGTTTTAGCTTTAGCGTTAAATTGGAATCGGACAAAAGGGCTTCTAAACTTCCTAATTCACCGAATCTTCAAATAATCCTCATCCTTTATGGGTGTTTTATACTTAATTTTGAATCTCGTAAAATCATCATCATGAAAACAGGAAAGCTTTCTCTCACTACTCTATTCTTTTTCTCTGCGATATTATTGTTGCCCGCTGCATGTCTGAAATATGCTAAGGGCAACAAACAAGATCCGAAGCCGAGTACTAATAATACAACAACATCAGAGGCATCATCACCCGATCCTGCGAATAAATCATTACCCAAAAATTGGCCTTGGAGAGGCGTTTGTATGCCTTCCGCTCACGCCGATTATAAAGATGTAGCATACCTTCACTCTATTGGTGTGAACTTTATTCGCATTCAGATAAAATCTCCTAAGAGAACTGAAAGAGAGAGAATAAATCCTACCAAAGCATTCTACGATGAACTTGATTGGGTTGATAAAGTATTAGACGAATGTAAAAAGTACAACATGACGAGTATTGTTGCATTTAACTATCT
The DNA here is from genome assembly GCA_029547265.1 of Bacteroidota bacterium. Taxonomy (GTDB): domain Bacteria; phylum Bacteroidota; class Bacteroidia; order AKYH767-A; family OLB10; genus CAINEC01. Next base: position 12,157 of record JAKPPP010000006.1, on the reverse strand, counting down.
CGTTCTTGATCCTGCGAGTGGTGTTGATGATAAATCAGCTGACTTCTGGACAAAAAAATCGTATATCGACAGTACTTATAAAATGGTAGATCTAATTGCCAGAAGATATAAAGACAGAGGAGATGAATTAAGTGCTTACGAAGTAATAGGAGAGCCTGCAGTTGATCAGGGAGATGGAGATAAAGCATCGGTGCCTCCGGGATTAGAGAACTTCTTTAAATCAACATTGGCTGTGATTAGAAAATATGATCAGCAACGTTATTTCTTGGTAACACCAGGCCCGTGGGGACGACCTACGAATTATGCAAAATTCAATGGATTCAATATAAACGATCCGAAAATTATTTATGGTGCTCACATGTATTTACCAAATCAATTTACGCATCAAGGAATTAAGAAACGTCCAAGACCGGTTGCTTACCCAGGAGTTATTGCAGGAAAAAATTGGGATAAAGACGCTCTTGAAAAAAGCATGTCGTATTTAAAAAACTTCGAGAACAAAACCGGGGCATTAGTTTATATAGGAGAGTTCCAAGCAGTACGATGGGCACCAAATGGAAATCAATGGGTGAAAGATTGTGCTGACATCATGAGTAAAAACGGTTGGAGTTGGACATACTTCGCATATCAACCTGATTACGATTTCTGGAATCCTTATATGGAAGTTAAAAATCCTACAGATTCACCTGCAAACTGGGACTTAAAGAACTCCGGAAAAGATGCCGAAATTTGGCAATACATGATTAAAAATTATTTCTCAAAAAACAAATAAACTGATTTCTGTTTCAATGAAAATTGCAATTATTGACCCTGTTGGAAGCAAAGCGGGAATTGATCATTATGATCTTTCCTTGTTGAGCGGATTAAAAAATGCGGGCGATAATTGCTTTCTCTACTCTAACTTCGATTACGAAGAAGGAATCATTTCTTACAAGAAGAATTTCCACAATGTAGGTGTATCGAAGTTAAGTGCAATCATCAGCAATTTCGTTGGATTTTTCAAAAGCTTATCGGATGCTAAAAAGCAAAAAGTCGATTGGTTAATATTGCATGTATTTCGTGCCGGAGCTTTCGACCTTTTTACTTTCACCTTAGCTAAATTTATGGGATTTAAACTTCTTGCTATCGTGCATGATATCGAGAGTTTAGATACTATTACTCTTCCAATTGTCAGAAGAACAGTGATAAGCTTTCTTCCCGATTTACGCGTAGTGCATAATCAGTTTTGTAAAGATGAAATCGCTAAACAGATTAGTGATAAAGCGCTTGATACTACCGGGATTATTCCTCATGTGAATTTTATCAAATTGTTTAATCGTTATCATTCTAATGCTAATTTAAAGAGTGATTTATTAAATGATAAAAATGCGATCAGTTCGCTAGATCCGAAATTATTGAATGATGTAATCGCTAATGAAAAAATAATTTTGTTCTTCGGACAAATTAAAAAATCGAAAGGCGTTGATGTTTTGTTAGAGGCAATACCATTTTGCAAAACAAATTTCAAAGTTGTTGTTGCCGGAAAGTTAAGAGGAGAAAATTGGGAAAAGTATCAATCGATAATCGATTCAAAAAATCTTAACGACAAAGTCATTCCGATTATTCGACATATTAGCGATTATGAGCGTGACATACTGTTTTCGCTTGCTCATGGAATTGTCTTGCCCTATCGATATATCTATCAAAGTGGAGTTTTATTAATGACAATGAGCTTCCCAATGGCAGTTATTGCTAGTAATCTTCCTCCTAATGTTGATACTATTATTGATAGCAAAAACGGATTCTTATTTGAAGCAGAAAACAGCAATGATCTTGCGAATAAAATTGATGCTTTGATTAACATTAGCGAATTAGAGCAAATAAAAATCCGGGCTTTGGGCGATATAGAAACTAAAAATAGTCCTAATGTGATTGGGAAACAATATCATGATTTTATTTCGAAAGCAATTTCAAAATAATTGAATTCAACAAATCGCAATTCCTCTTCATTTATTTAATAAAAAACAAAAAAGGGAAATCCATTTTGAATTTCCCTTTTTAATCAATTTCTATTTAATTATTCTACTGTTACACTCTTTGCCAAATTCCTTGGTTGGTCAACATTACAACCACGCATTACAGCGATATGGTATGCTAACAACTGCAAAGGAATAACGCTTACCAGCGGAACTAAGATCTCATCCGTTTCAGGTATCTCAATCACGTAATCTGCCATTTTCTTCACTTCTTCATCGCCTTCTGTAACGATAGCAATGATCTTTCCTTTACGCGCTTTTACCTCTTGAATATTACTTACTACTTTTTCGTATGATCCATGCTTAGTTGCAATTACAACAACCGGCATCTCTTCGTCGATCAATGCAATCGGACCATGTTTCATTTCAGCTGCAGGATATCCTTCAGCATGTATATAAGAAATCTCTTTTAATTTCAATGCGCCTTCTAGAGCAACAGGGAATCCGTAACCACGTCCTAAATAAAGGAAGTTTTTAGCATCTCTGTATTTCTCTGCGATAACTTTCGTTTGCTCGTTACATTTCAAAGCAATCTCCACTTTCGCAGGGATATTCTCAAGTTCATTTAATACTTGACGGAAACGTGATTCAGTAATTGTTCCGCGCATATGCGCTAACTGAAGTGCCATCAATGTAAGTACTGTAACTTGTGCAGTAAATGCTTTTGTTGAAGCTACACCAATTTCAGGACCGGCATGTGTATAAGCACCTGCATGCGTTGCACGAGGAATACTCGATCCAACAACATTACAAACACCGAAAATAGTTGCACCTTTCGATTTAGCTAATTCAACAGCTGCTAATGTATCTGCTGTTTCTCCACTCTGAGAAATGGCTACTAAAACATCGTCTTCGTTGATAATCGGATTACGATATCTGAATTCTGATGCGTATTCAACTTCAACAGGAATTCTTGCTAAATCTTCGATAAGATATTCTGCTACTAATCCCGCATGCCATGAAGTACCGCATGCAACAATAATCATTCGTTTTGCATTACGAAGTTTCTTATCGAACTCACTGATTCCTCCTAAACGAATAGAACCTGTTTTCGAATCGAAACGTCCGCGCATACTATCATTGATAGAGCGTGGTTGCTCGTAAATTTCTTTTAACATGAAATGCTCATAGCCTCCTTTCTCCAATGCCTCAAGTTTCATCTCGAGTTCTTGGATGTACGGAGTTTTGATTTCATTTCCTATCGTCTTCACTGTTAACTTACCATTATCCATGATCGCAACTTCGCCATCATTCAAGTAAGCAACATTTTTTGTGTATTCGATAATTGGCGTTGCATCAGAAGCAACAAAGAATTCGTCTTTGCCGATACCAACAACAATCGGACTACCCTTTCGAGCAGCAATCATTTTGTTTGGTTCTTTCTTTGATAGAATTACAATTGCATAAGCACCTACAACTTCGCCTAATGCTAATCGTACTGCTTCTTCTAAAACAACTTTTTCTTTATTGTAAATTTCTTCGATAAGATGAATCAATACTTCAGTATCGGTATCACTGTGAAACACGTGACCTTCCTGAATTAATTCAGCTTTTATTGAAGCGTAATTTTCAATAATTCCGTTGTGAATGATTGCGAATTCTTGCGTTTGAGAAAAATGCGGATGCGCATTACGATCGTTCGGCTCTCCGTGAGTAGCCCAACGCGTATGGCCCATACCAACATGACCATCTACATTCTTTCCTTTAACGTATTCGGCAAGGTCACTTACTTTCCCTGCTTTCTTGTAAACATTCAAATCGCCGTTAAGCAATGCAACTCCTGCACTGTCGTAACCGCGGTATTCAAGACGTTGAAGTCCTTTAATTAAAATCGGATATGCTTCACGCTTTCCGATGTAGGCAACAATTCCACACATGATTTATGGATTGATCTTAGTATATGTAACTATTAATTTCATGGATGTACCACCCTGCAAAACAGATCTTCGGGCGTTTGATGTACTTCCGGCTGCAGCTATAAATAAGCCGTAATCCTTTCCGCCGTTTTCTACGACTTTCCTCAAAGTTTGTTGCACATATCGTCCAACATTGAACTTATATTCTTGATGCGTAGCATCATAACTTCCTCCGTAGTAGGTTGTAGATTCTAATGCATCCCCTATAGAAATGTTTTTCCCGAGAGAATCACTTCCGAAAACTAAGAGATTATCGTGATTCGTAAATCCGGTCGTTGCACTTCCGCTAAGCAGTTTAATTACTAATTCTGCCTTGCTGATAGCGATAGGACCATTGGCATATAATTCTTTCAAATGCGGAATGTAAATACTGTCTTTTAATCCTGCCATCGACGAAACAACCAACTGATTATCTTGTATCTCATCAGTATTTGACGGAAGATAATCATGCTTGAAATAGCTGAATCGTACTGCATTGGCATCAATCAAAAACTCATAGTATTTATTTCCGGAGAAGTAAACAGTAAGCTTATGAAAACTACTCGTTGATGGCATGGTCAATATACTTCCTGTTCCATTTGCACTGTCAACTAATACAACGCCTTTCAAGTAAGAAAGGAAGTTGGTATTACTCGAGAATGTTGTAGGATTTGAAATATATTCTCTCATTAATTTTCCACCAAAGGCAGTGTCGAGAGCCATGCGAAGCTGAGGTGCAACTTTCGTTCCCCCAACAACTGCACTGTCAACTAATTCAGGTATTAACTGAACATGTCCGAGTAAATCACCTTTCGAATAATTTCTTCCCGAATAGTACGAACTGTCAGTATACAAATCTTGTTTTAATTCGTAAACGCTGATGTTATGCACCGCTTCTGAATCACCAACAATTGTGCGCATATTCATGCTCAATACAATTGAATCGGGAGTTGTTACTCCTGCAAAAGTTCCGGAAGTAATAGTATTTCCTAAGCGAATTTGAGAGACAAAACCAGCGAACGATTTTCCTACATACGGATCATCGAGACTACCGAGATATAGAGTCGGAGATTCTAATAAATTCTTCAACGGACTCCACATCACGAGAGAATCCTCTTCTACCGTATAGGTATTGATAGTGAAAGTATCGATTACACCCACATTCGGCTGTTCAGAAGCCGGCTGTAAATCAACACCAATTAAATCAGGATCGTTACAGGAAGATAGTAATGCTAGAGCGATAACGCTCAATAAGATTGATAGGCGATTTAACACACGAAACATTTGGCGAAAGTAAAAGAATTATCCGTCCAAACGGATAAAAAACTTATTCTGCCAACACTGACTCTTCGATCACTGCTTCATCGTAGAAATTATCGTACGCTTCTACGTATTCTTCAGGATTCTGATAGCCCAGTGTAGGCTTCGAAAGTTTCTTAAATGCCGATTCAACATCAGGATGAACATTAGCAGACGACTGGATTACAGCATCTGACCAATTCATCGCTAACTTAGTGAGGTTCAAGTAGTTAGGGTCTTTAATGTCTTTTACATCGACTTCCGTTAGACCTTCCATCAACGTCTTCTTTGCAAAATTGTTGTTGAAGGGTTCACTAAAAGCATCATCGTATAGCGAATATACCACCTTACTAGTGTGGAACATCGGATCGTCTTTGTAGCTGGTCTTGATTAACAACGGAATTAATGCCGTCATCCAACCATGACAATGAATAATATCGGGAGCCCAGCCTAATTTCTTAACTGTTTCCAATACTCCACGACCGAAGAAAATGCTGCGATCGTCATTATCACTGTAGAACTTACCTTCCGCATCACGAATGGTGTGCTTGCGTTGGAAATATTCTTCGTTATCAATAAAATATACCTGCATACGAGCCGCCTGAATGGAAGCTACTTTGATAATCAATGGATGATCAGTATCGTCGATGATGAGATTCATCCCCGAGAGGCGAATTACTTCATGAAGCTGATTACGACGTTCGTTGATATTGCCAAACCTCGGCATAAAAGTGCGGATCTCTTTACCACGTTCCTGAATGCCCTGGGGTAAATGCCTAGCTACTTTACTCTGCTCCGTCATTTCCATATATGGATGTATCTCGCTGGAAATAAATAGAACTCGCGCTTTTCTCATGGCTTTTTTCACGATTAGATTAATGTAGCGCAAAGATACGGAAAATAGACGTATTCTGCAATAATCCAAATCTAGGGACAATATTCCCTGAATTTAGTGCTGCTACAGAGGAGAAAATATTTCGTCTTTTACTTTTCTAACGAGACTTTTCGCAGTAAAAACAACAAGCCCCAAGTCAAAAAGACGCTTATTCCAAGCATTGCACTCTGCCCCGGCTCCGTCCCAATTGTATCGGGATTAATCTTTAAACTGCCATTTGCAGCCGCCCAAGTCGTAATTACTGCCAAGAAATTATTGATAAAATGCGCAATTATCGGCAACCATAAACTTCCACTCCAGTACATCATATAGCCTAACATCACTCCTAAGGCAAATCGTGGGATAAATCCGTAAAACTGCATATGCATGGCGCTGAACAAAATAGCAGACAAAATGATGCCCGCATGTACATTTCCTGATAGGTCTTTGAATAGCTTCTGAATTAACCCGCGAAACAGGAATTCTTCTCCCAACGCCGGAATTACTGCCATCAAGAAAATATTGAAAATTAGTCCGCCAATAGTGCTCGATTTCACCAGTAACTTAGTGATCTGCCCTGCATTAGACTCCATTTCCTTCATCCAATCTTCCAATCCCTTCATCGATGGAGGTAATTCCATCAAACTGTTGGCCATCATCATCCAATTGATAAAAGGAATGGCTACCAACAACAGAATTACCGCAATTACAATTTGTTGCGAATTCGGCTTTTTGACTACGCCTAAATATTCTTTGGCATCATTCGTAAATAACCAAGCCGCAAAAATCGGTGGCAGCAAAAATGTTCCAATTGCAGATACTAACTGAATGATTTTCAATGCGTCAATAACTGCAGGATTGGTTAAATCGCTAAGCGCCTTCGGATCAGTGAGTACCTGAATTCCCGTAATCATTGTTGCCAATAAACTACCTAGCGCAGAGAAAATCACCCCCGAGATCAGGGCAATTCCTACTAAAATTAAAAACTTTTTGTAAGGCGTGCGGTCGGCAAGCAAGGCTTTGAACTCCATTCTTCTTAATTTTGCGCAAAAATAGACGGTTGAATGATCGGTTGGGGATTTTCTCGGCCTTATTTATTGAAATCGTTCAACTTCAATCATTTGCAATGGTAAAAATCGGAAATATCGAGTTGGGGGAATTCCCTTTGTTATTGGCTCCCATGGAGGATGTCAGCGACCCTCCCTTCCGCTATGTGTGTAAACAAAACGGTGCCGATTTGATGTATACCGAGTTTATCTCTAGTGAAGGACTGATTCGTGATGCAGTAAAAAGTACTATGAAACTCGATATTTTCGAGTATGAACGACCTATCGGAATACAACTTTTTGGGTCCGATATCGATTCTATGCGCGAAGCTGCCATCATCGCCGACCAAGCCAACCCCGATTTAATCGATATTAATTACGGATGCCCCGTAAAAGCTGTTGCTTGTAAAGGTGCCGGCGCGGCGTTGCTGCAAGATATTCCTAAAATGGTGGCTATGACTGCCGAAATTGTGAAAGTGGCTAATAGACCTGTTACTGTGAAAACACGATTAGGATGGGATGATAGCACTAAGAATATTGTTGATGTTGCAGAACGTTTGCAAGATATCGGTATAGCTGCTTTAAGCATTCATGGAAGAACACGTTCACAGATGTATAAAGGTCCTGCCGACTGGACGCTCATCGGTGCAGTGAAAAATAATCCACGTATCAATATTCCGATATTTGGTAATGGAGACGTTGATAGCCCCGAAGTAGCACTTGAAATGAAAAATCGTTACGGTGTTGATGGAATCATGATCGGTAGAGCTACCATTGGTCACCCGTGGATCTTCAACGAGATAAAACATTTTGTAAAAACAGGAACACATCTCGCACCACCAACTATCGATCAGAGAATTGAAGTTTGTAAAACACATCTCGATTTCTCGATTCGTTGGAAAGGAAATTTTACAGGCATCGTTGAAATGCGTCGACATTACGCAAACTATTTTAAAGGATTCGATCATTTCAAAGAATACCGAATGAAATTGGTAACATCGAATAGCTACGATGAAATAATTTCAACTTTAGAAGATGTGAGAATTCGTTATTCGGAAGGTAATGAAGTAATCAATCCTGCATAAATTTCAGAAAAATCTGACGTCGTCTTTTTTCCCTTTTTGAGAAATACTTTTTCAAAATAAATATTTCTCATTGCGAATTCAATTGTAACAGATTGAATTAAAATTTTATGAGCACTTCTTGTGATTGCAGTCATAATCACTTACTATGATATTAATCATGGTAAAAGCATGATTTTGATTTCGGACATTTTTATCCTATTCGAGCTGCAGTCTTTAAATTTACCTGATTTTTAAATACGGTGAAAACCAGCTCATGAGAAACATAACATCACATACTTTCCATATACCGGTAATGGGACTTGGATACACCATCGACAGTCCTATTAAAGTCGGAAAATATGGAATTACTTCAGTAGTATCTATAATTGAAGATCACCTCGTAGAACAAATGCGCGAAGTGATTTGCACACAAGAAAATTTACCTTACGAAAAGATTACGAATAAAGACGAAGATCGTCGCGCGAAAAGAGTAACAGCTTATCTGAACGTTTTGAATGAAATACTAAATCGTCAAATCGAAAAAATCAAACAAGAAGATTTTGAAACCGATAGCGATATCAATCTTTACTTTGAGTACTTACCAGAAACATCTGTTGCAAAAAAGTTATACTTAGAAATGCTCGATTGTCGTGGTGAAAAACGTCAATTGTTACAAAAAGCTTTACGTCATCATATTCTCGCGGGTTCAATTGATGTTAACATCATGACGAAACTCGATAAAACTAATTACGATGATGATGGCAATCCTTTGCCGGTTGAATATTGCGATGCGATGGCAGCACTACGAGGATTTGCTAAAAGTGATGTAAATGGTTCTATTGTTTTTTCTGCGGGATTAAATCCACGTTTGTTCGGATACTGCGAAACGTTTTCTGATTTCTTTCCTAATCGTGATGGGAAAATCAAAAAAACAATCATTCTAAAAGTTAGTGATTATCGCTCGGCTTTGATACAAGGAAAATACTTGGCGAAGAAAGGATTGTGGGTATCAGAATTTAGAATTGAATCGGGAATAAATTGCGGCGGACACCTTTTCGTTTCAAACGGAACTCCAATGGGACCAGTCATGGAGGAATTTAAAAATAAACGTCACGAACTTTATCAAGAGTTATTTGCCGAATGTACAAATGCCTTGAAGAGTCAAGATCGATATCCCTTTGCTCAGATGCCTAAGATGAAAATTTCTGTTCAAGGCGGAATTGGCACCGCAGAAGAAAATTCATTCTTATTGAACTATTACAATGTTGACTCAATCGGATGGGGAAGTCCTTTCTTACTAGTTCCCGAAGCTACAAATGTTGATGATGAGACATTGCAAAAATTAATTCACGCGAAAAAAGAAGATTATTATATTAGTCACGCTTCTCCACTAGGAATTCCATTCAGCAATTTTCATCATAGTAGTTCAGAACAACAACGCAAAGAACGTATCAACAAAAACAAACCGGGTAGTCCTTGTTATAAAAAATTCCTTTCGTCAGATGTAGAGTTTACGGAACGCCCGATTTGCACAGCTTCACGCGAATATCAAAATAATAAAATAAAACAACTTAAAGAATCAATTACTGATGCTACACGATTAGCACATGAAATTGACAAAGTAGTTGAGAAGGATTGTCTTTGCGAAGGATTAGGTTCTGCTGCTCTTTTAAAAAATCATTCTAAGCTGTCGCATAATTTAACTGCAGTTACCATTTGTCCCGGCCCGAATTTAGCTTATTTCAAAAGTACTTATAGCTTGAAGGAGATGATCGATCATATCTACGGACGATCACCATTGCATCTAAAATCAAATCGCCCGAATGTTTTTGTAAACGAACTTCAACTTTATGCTGATTATTTGAAAAATGAAATCGAAGAAGATCGATTTGCAATCAAGCCAAAAAAAGCAGGACACTTCGAAGCTTTCAAGAATAACCTCCTCGAAGGAATTAACTATTACGAAAAAACTTTCACTGAAGAAGTAATATCGCTTTACAATTTCAGAGACAATATTCTTGAGGATTTAAAACGCCTTAGAACAGAATTAAACGCAATTGACACAAAACCGGTAGTTGTCGGAGAAATGGTAATTGCTCATTAATAAAATCTTAAAAAAAGAAAATACATATTTCATATGAAAAGTACAAAAAGTAAATCGTGGGCAGAGCCATATAGAATGAAGATGGTGGAACTTTTAAAGATGACCACTCGCCAAGATAGAATCAAGGCAATTAAAAATGCAGGTTATAATACCTTCTTATTAAATTCAGATGATGTATACATCGATTTGCTTACCGATAGTGGAACAAATGCAATGAGTGATCGTCAATGGTCGGCATTTATGCTTGGCGACGAAGCTTATGCAGGAAGTAAGAGCTTCTATAAAATGGAAGCTGCAATTCAGAAGTTCTACGGATACAAATATGTTATTCCTACACATCAAGGCCGCGGAGCAGAAAACATCCTCTCTAAAATTCTCATTAAAAAAGGTGACGTTGTACCGGGAAATATGTACTTCACCACTACCCGACTTCATCAAGAGTTAGCCGGTGGAATGTTTACCGATATCATTATCGATGAAGCGCATGATCCTCTAAATGAATTTCCTTTTAAAGGAAACGTCGATCTTAATAAGCTCGACAAAATCGTGAAGAAGTATGGTGCGAAGAAAATTCCTTATGTTAGTATAGCCACTAACGTTAATATGGCTGGCGGGCAACCTATCAGTATGAAAAACTTGAAGGAGCTTTACAAATATACTCGCAAGCATAAAATCAGAATCATCCACGATATGACTCGCGTTGCAGAAAATGCATATTTCATCCAGCAACGTGAAAAAGGATATGAAAAAGCAACAATCCGTGAAATCGTAAAAGAAATCTGTTCATACACTGATGGCGCTACCATGAGTGCTAAAAAAGATGCCTTGGTTAACATCGGCGGATTCATGGCTACTAACGAATGGGATGTGTATGAAGAAGCACGCAATATGGTGGTGGTGTATGAAGGCTTGCACACTTATGGCGGATTAGCAGGACGTGATATGGAAGCGATTGCAGTTGGTATCGAAGAAAGCTTAGACGATAACCATCAACATGCACGTGTAGGACAAGTAGAATACCTAGGAAACAAAATGATTGATTATGGTATTCCGATTGTGAAGCCTATCGGCGGACATGGAATTTTCGTTGATGCTAAAGCATTCTTGCCACACTTAACCCAAGATCAATTCCCTGCTCAAACACTCGCTGCTGAAATTTATATTGACTCAGGAGTGCGTACAATGGAACGCGGTATTGTTTCTGCAGGAAGAAAAGCGAATGGAGAAAACTACTATCCGAAATTAGAACTGGTACGATTTACTATTCCTCGTCGTGTATATACTCAAGCGCATATGGATGTGATTGCGGAATCAGCTGCTGCAGTATTTGATCGTCGTAAATCAATAAAAGGATTGCAAATGATTTATGAACCTAAATATTTGAGATTCTTCCAAGCGAAATTTAAAAAACTATGAGCTTACAGCCTAAACATATTTATGTTACGCTGTGCACTCTATTTATAGTCTACTCATTCAGCATTTATCTGCAGCCGTACTTTAAAAATACGGTTGCAGATACAACTGATATTGCCGCAGGAAGAATTGTATGGCAAAAGAATAACTGTCAAACTTGTCATCAATTATATGGACTTGGTGGTTATTTAGGTCCCGATTTAACCGATGTTTATTCGGCACCGGGAAAAGGAAAAGATTTTATTAAAGCAATGCTTACTACCGGAATTAAACAAATGCCGGCATTTCACTTAAGTGATCAAGAATTTAATCTATTAACCGCTTATTTAAAGTCAGTCGACGAAAGCGGAAATTCTGACCCTCGCAAATTTTTGAAACTGAAAACGGGAATGATTGAAGAACAATAATGACGAACTATCTTTCGATCGGAAAAACTTTTTTAGTAAC
>JAKPPP010000005.1 GCA_029547265.1 Bacteroidota bacterium | reverse complement strand
AAATCGAGAATCAAGAATCGGTCATCAAGAATCAGAAATCGATTCTAGATGTTCGAGATTCATTTTTAAGATCCGAGATCATAAAGTCATGAAATCGAGAATCAAGAATCGGTCATCAAGAATCAGAAATCGATTCTAGATATTCGAGATTCATTTTTGAGATTCGAGATCATAAAATCGAGAATCAATAATCAATCCAATAACAATTATTCCACAAAACTGTCGAGCAATTTTTGATTGTATTTATTGAGCATACCTTGAATATGATTTAGTTCCTTTAGGCGCAAATTTACAATCTCGCTATTCATGAGTGCTAATTCTTTTGACAAAATCAATTGAGACTCTAATTCATAACTCGAACCTAAAGCTAAAACAAAAAAACGCGAAATGTCTTTTTTCGTTGTTCTAGATGTGCCCTCTGCAATATTAGAACAAATGGATACTGATGCTCTTTTCATTTGCATCACCAATCCGTATTTTTCCTCTTTAGTTATCTCATTGATATTTGGGTATAAATTGGCTGTAAAATTCATACTTGCTCTCCAGACCGAAAGATTTTTAAAATTGATCATGTTGTTATTTTTGAGCAAAATTAATTTCTTAATTTATCAATAAGTGATGACAAATAATTACAAACGATTAATATATGTTATTTTAATTAATGAACTTTGCTTGACGAACGATTTTGGATGTTCGATGTTCATTGTTTAGATTCGAGATCATAAATTCGATAATCGATGCAAGATGTTCGCGATTCATTTTTAAAATACGAGATCATAAAGTAATGAAATCGAGAATCGGTCATCAATAATCAGAAATCGATTCTAGATGTTCGAGATTCATTTTTAAGGTTCGTGATCATAAAGTCATGAAATCGAGAATCAAGAATCGGTCATCAAGAATCAGGGTTCGATTCTAGATATTCGCGATTCATTTTTAAGATCCGAGATCATAAAATCGATAATCGATTCTAGATGTTCGCGATTCATTTTTGAGATTCGAGATCATAAAATCGAGAATCGTGAATCAATCATCATATATCGAAATATGTTACTCGATAATAAAAAAATTCCATTGAAAAAAATCGAGAATCAAGAATCGGTCATCAAGAATCTGGATTCGATTCTAGATATTCGCGATTCATTTTTAAGATCCGAGATCATAAAATCGATGTAATATGTTAGCGATTCATTGTTAAGGTTCGTGATCATTAAATCATAGAATCGATAATCGATAATCAAGAATCGTGAATCAAGATTCAATCAAAACCACTGCATACGCAGCTACTCCTTCTTCTCTTCCTACATATCCCATTTTTTCATTGGTAGTAGCTTTGATGGAAAGATCAGCTTCTTCGATTTTCATAATAGGAGCAAGGGCTGTTTTCATGGCGTCGATATGAGGTTTGATTTTCGGTTTTTCTAAAACTAAACTTACATCAACATTGCCTACTGAATAACCACGTTCTTCGATAAGCGACATTACGCGTTGCAAAAGAATTTTACTGTCGATGCCTTTAAACTCAGCAGAAGTATCGGGAAAATAAAATCCGATATCTTTTAATCCCGCAGCACCTAACAACGCATCACAAATAGCATGTATCACTACATCGGCATCTGAATGTCCTAATGCACCTTTGCTATGCGGAATTTGAATTCCACCAAGTGTAAATGTTAATCCTTCTTGAAGTTGATGTACATCAAATCCGAATCCTACTCTAATTTTCATGTTACGAAGATAATACTTCCCGATTAAGGGCATAAAAAAAGGACGCTTTTCGGCGTCCTTTTTCTTTATTGAGTGTGCAGATTATTCTGCGCTTTTGTCTGATTTGCCTCCGTCTTGCGCATCGAAGTCGAACGTTAACGTGAAGTGTAACGTATTTTCTAACGGATTACGTTGATCGGTAGGAATCAAGTAAGCAAGATCTAATCCGAATACATTATAGCGCAATCCTGCTCCTAATGTAAAGTACTTACGATTCCCTTTTGTTTTGTCTTCGTAGAAATATCCCGCACGGAAAGCAAATTGCTTGTCGTACCAGTATTCCATTCCGAATCCTAAGTTGATTTCTTTTAATTCTTCTTTTCCTCCACCCGGAGCATCGCTAAACGATTGTAACATTCCTGCAGGAACACCTACATCAGGATCTTGTCCGTAAAGGATAACATCGTTAGCACTGTTTGTTGAATCTTGTGTGTAGATTGGAGGTGTAGGCACCAATAATTTGTTGATGTCTAATCCGAATGCTAAATCATTGTATTCATTCAGCTTTAACTTTAATCCCGGTCCTAATCTTAAGTTAGTAGGGAGGAAGTTCTTCGTTCCTGTTTCGGTATAAGAAATCTTCGCACCGATATTGCTGATGTTGATACCTGCAGTTAATACCGCATCTTTATTTCCTAATTCTATATCCTTTTGGAAGAATGAAGAGATGTCTGCTGCTGCTGAGTTACCCGCTTTTGAGTCGGTTCCTTCAACAGAAGTTCCTCCTGTTAAGTTCGAGTGGATATAACGTAAAGTGATACCACCGCTGAAATATTCACTAAGTTTTCTTGAGTAAGCCACATCGAATGCGAATTCGTTGGGTTTGAAATCGCGGATGGTATTTCCGTTAGCATCGGTAAAAGTGATATTTCCCAAAGAGAAATAGCGTAATGATGCTCCGATCGCTTGTTCGCCTTTCATCTTCGAATATCCTGATACATAAGCGATAAACATGTCGTTTACCAATGCTTTTAACCAAGGAGTGTAGGAAACCGAGAATCCCGTTTTCTTTTCGTTGAAGGCTAACTTTGATGCGTTCCAGTGGATGGAGTTAATGTCTGCAGAGGATGCAACTCCCATATCTCCCATTCCGCCTGCGCGAGCGTCAGGTGAAATTGACAGGAATGGAACTGCCGTGGTGATCGTATTGATCTGGCCAAGTAAGTTCGACTTGTCGCTTTGTGCTTGGGCCGAGTGTTGCAATACTGTTGAAAAACCTAACAGAATCAGACAATGTTTCGTAATTCGTTTCATAATCATTAATAGGTCCCTTTTTAGGGTATTAAGCTGGCAAATATAACGATAATCGGACTCGAAAGGTTACCAAATCGACGGTTTATCTGAGCAAAACCAATCGTTCAAGCTTTTCCGCCGTTTCGCCGTCGGCAGTCCTGATTTTCAATCGATAAATATAAACACCTTTGGCCAATTGATCGCCAAAGTCGTCTTTTCCGTCCCATTCCAACGGACTATTCCTATATCCTTCGCAAACTTGGTAGTTGCTGAGGGTCTTCACGAGCTTGCCGCTAACCGTAAATACTTGAACCTGAACTGTCATGCCCGTGCATGGCTTGTTATGTTCGAAGTAAAATGCCGTTTTGGTGCTAAACGGATTTGGGTAGTTGAGCACATGGTCGATGGCAAGTTCCGCAGATGAGGTGACTACGAAGTCGGTCGATACGTCAGATGAATTTCCGTTGATATCCCATGCTTTGAACGTCAGGGTATGGTTCCCATCGGCTAAATCGCTGAGCTTATAACGTACTCTTCCTTTCTGATAACTATCGAGGTCGGATTCATAATAGTCATTAAGAACGAAAAGTGCTTGTTGTTTATTGTCGATGATGGCCGTAATATCATGGCCGATTCCGTTACCTACGGTATTGATTCCACTGGAGTCGAAAAGGATGGCTAGGATCGAAGGATTTTCATCGGTCATGCCGCCGGCAGTAAAGTTCTCGTCGTTAATATATAGATTTATTTTCGGGCCGTATTGATCTTGAATGGAGTTGTTTGAGATTCCTCCAATCTGGATTTGCTCGTTGTATCCTTGAGCATCAGTTTCAGTAGTATGAGCGTAATAGCTTAAACGACCGGTTCCATATTGATAAGATATATCTTTCGGTACGATGAATGAGCAGCTGAATTGTCCGTTGGTAACACTCGATTTTCCTTTATATAGAATATTTTTGCGTAGCAAGAAGCTGTCAGGTTTGCTCACATCGTCTCCATTCACATCATTCACTAAATTGTAAACTTTAGTGGTTTTATCGAAGATCGTTGTGTAAACTACTCCGTTGAAATTGTTTAACACATTTCCTCCCGCATCGCTAACATTTCCGGTGATGGTAATTTTGCTGAGTGATGACAGTGTATCTACCGTAACTCCCGTTCCCGTTTCTTGAATAGAAGTAGTATTTACTTTGTATTGAGGATAGGCAAGGCGGATCGATGGATCTCCTAATAATGTTACGTTTCTGTTACCTGCATTTTCGCGTTTCGCCAAACGTTGAATATCTCCGATGCGAGGCATCTCTCCGTTAATAGGAGCGAACATATAGCGAAGCATATCGGCATTGATATATTCATTGTCGATAGCGAAGGCTAGTCGTACAGTAGTAAACAAACAAATTCCGCCTCCGTTGCTATTCAATAAAACAAGTTCTCCTGCAGATGTTCTTTTCGGATCGTCATAGCGACTGAATTCGCAGGTGGCGGTGATGAATGCAGGAAGGCTGTTGATGTTATTCCATCCGTTGATCATGTTGATATTCAAGATTGCTTCTGCAGCCCATCCTAACTCACCACCATGTCCGGTGTAGTTCATCAAGAAAGCTCCTTTTTCAATTCGTTTGTCGATTGCATCGTTTACATCGGGATAACGTTGTCCGCCGGGAGTCGATTGTTGCTTATATGCATCTGAAACAATCTTATCGATATTATAAACCGGTTGATTTGCTTGAATCGTATTGGCAATTCTTTCGCTCTGACGGAAGTGTAAGTTACTGTCTTGATCGTCGGCAACAAAGCAAAGTGTATTTCTCCAATCGCCGAAGCGAGTAGAGTTAGTGCCGGCACAAAATGTCTGATCGGTAATTGTTCCCGGTGTTTCGTAAGTGATGATTTTGTCGACCATCAATCGCGCATCCGTTGCATCGCGCACAGGGATTCGGCCTACACCAATATCCATTAAATCAGACGATGATAACGATCCTTCATTGTCGTCAAGCATTCCGTAGAAATCATCAGAAGTGTATGAGTTGATGAGAGAAATTGAATTGTCGGATTGGAATGTAGTGATGTAGTTAGTGTTTCCTCCGATACGCGTTTTAGGATCATAAGATCCGTCGCCCATCAATAATAAATAGCGAGGCTGGTCATTGGTGCCGTTGGCTCTGTCGTAAAACATTTTTACGAAATCGCGAATCGCTGCAGCATCTTGAGCACCCGACGAAAATTCATTGAATATTTGATCAGTAGTCGCAACAGTAACTCGCAAGTTATCATGATCTCTTCTGAACTGCGCTAAGCGTTCCGACTCCTGTAAGAAATCGGGATGTGTAACGATAATCATATCAGTAGCCGCTAATGAATGCAAATCTTGATTAACGATTTTTCCTGAGTACTGAGGCGATTTAATCGCAGCGTTAGAGAACATATAATATTCACTGCTTCCCGAAGCTGCTAGTGAAGAAGTGAACGTAGCGATATTTCCGGATTTATCGAACTTCTGTTCGAAAGCATTTGTAGGGTCAGTAACATTCCAGATCTTTTCTCCCGATGAACCTGAAGTGATGCTGTAACGAGTGATGCTCGCTGTATTTATTGTGTCTTGATCGCGGAAAGCTAAGTTAATTCCCTGGAAATTTAGTGCTCTGGTTACGTTAAGTTCTATATAATCTATCCATCCTGTCGACGATGAATTATAAGGAACAAAAACGTAGTTTAAATTGATGTCGTTGCCGGAAGCATTGAAAGTTCCGGGAAGAATACTTGCTCTCGCAAAATCATCGGTATAACCGGTGCCGACATTTGAAATTGTATGAGATAAAATATTGGTCCCGTTATAAAAAATATTGAACTTGCTGTTAGTTGATGTTTTTGTAGAAGTACGCGCAATAACACTCGATTTAATTTTAGCTGTACCGGTTATTAAATTCGGAAAGCTAAAATCGAAGTTTTGAGAGAGCGTAACATCAAAAGGATTTCCATACCAATTGCGTCCCGATTTGATAAAGTTGTAGTCGTCTTCTTCGTGAAACGCATAGTCGGTAAACGACGAAGCAAAACGATCGGCGGTGGTAGAATTATTAGCGTTTGTAGAGGTAATTCTTTTGCCTGTTACAGATGAATTAGCAGTGATAAAATAAAAAGTGCTGTCGCTGAAATAATTTTTCGAATGCTGATATTTTTTTTCAATGTTGTTATACGCCCAGCGGTTTGGACCTTCACCATAAAACAGGAAATAATCGCCGGCATTAAACGTTCCGCTCTGATCAGCATCCACCATTTCAATAGCATTTTCTGTTAAATCATCAGCGCGTGAAATGCTATTTTGAAGCGGTAACATTCCGCCGCCATTTCCAAATAATTGTAAGCCCGTTAAGCTAAGTTCAGAACTTGAAAATCCGTTGCGAGTGAGGAAGTCATAATCGACTTTATAAACACCATCATCGGTAACAGCAATTTTCATCCATTTACCTGTCGAAAGTACTGAGTTTGCTGCATACACATGAGCATTCGTTTTTGCTGAAGAGAAAGCATTTGGGATATCACGTAAATCGAGCGAAAATTCGGTTAGTTTTTCGAATTGTCCGTTAATTGATCTGCGAAAAGGGAAAATATGGATAGTGGTGTATTTTTCTTTACGTGAAATTCCCGCAACGGCGTTGATTTCTTGAGGAAAAGAAGAAAGGTCAGCCGAATTCAGGATGTTATTTTCTTCGGATGTGCAAGCAAGGTATTTCTGATCGCTTAAAACGGCTGATTTATGACCTTCGATCAGGATAGAATATTCCGGCAAACCGTTAAAATCGGTGGGGTAGGAAGCATCTTTGAACGAAAATCGAGCCTTTCCGGACTCATCCGTTTGAATTGTTTGCCATACTATCGAATATTTATTTTTTTGACTAAATCCCTTCAAAGGGATTTGCAAAATACTGAAAAGCAAACATATAAACACATAATTTAAGGGCGGTAGCGACTGCTTTTGGCGGAATATTGACATTTAAGCGTAAGGTTTGATAGGTATTAAACTTTTTTCAAGAATAAAAAAATTTACATTTGTAGCTGAAGTGAACCACGATTTTTACATCTTTGAAGTTTAAATCCGGAACAAATGAACGAAGTCTTGAGCAGAATATTGCAATTTTTGTTTCATGATTACGTAACAAAAATAGAATACTTCGTATAAGTTTAGTAGTTAAAGCCAATCAATATGCTAAAGCGCTTATTCCTGTGTTTGTTAGTTGGGCTCAGTCTTGTTGCTGATGCGCAGGATCCCCAGTTCACCCAGTTCTATGCAAATCCGTTGTATCTAAACCCGGCATTTGCGGGATCGGGACGTTGTCCGCGTGTAGGAATCAACTATAGAAATCAATGGCCTGCATTAAAGCAGACCTATATCACTACCAGTGCTTCTTACGATCAGCATTTCGATGCTTTGAACGGAGGTGTCGGTTTAATGGTCTTGAACGATAAAGCGGGTGAGGGTACTATTTCCACTACCAATATTAGTGGGATGTACGCTTACCAACTTAACGTAAACCGCAAGCTATCAATGCGTTTCGGGTTACAAGCCACGTATGTTCAGAAAAAACTCGATTGGGATAAACTGACTTTTGGAGATATGATCGACCCTCGTTATGGGTTTGTGTATGAAACTCAAGAAGTTAGACCAAAAGAGTCAAGATCATTCATGGACTTCTCATCCGGATTATTGATCTATTCAAGTAAAGTTTATGGCGGATTAGCCGTTCATCATATGACTCAACCTGATGAAGCGTTTATTGTGAAAGGTTCGAGTAAATTACCAATGAAAGTAACTGCTCACCTTGGAGCATTGTTGCCTGTGGGTGATAATGCGGGACGAGGATACCGTGGTAAAGTAGATAAGGACGAAGGAACTTTCTTCTCTCCTAATATATTATACCAACAACAAGGTTCTTTCAACCAATTAAACTTCGGTATGTACATCCTTCACTCACCAATTGTGGGTGGATTATGGTACCGCGGTAACTTCGGAAAGGATAAATTCCTTTCTAGTGACTCATTTATTGCATTAATCGGAATCCAACGCGGAGTGTTTAAATTTGGCTATAGTTACGACGTAACTGTTTCATCTTTAAGTAATTCAACGGGTGGATCGCATGAGGTAAGCTTAGGACTCCAGTTCGAGTGCCGACCAAAAAAGAAGAGATTCCGTGCAATAAGTTGCCCAAGTTTTTAGTTTATTTACCATATTTGTCCTTCCAAAGACCCTATCAACATGAAATTTAAAAATCATTTGCTTCCTGTGCTTGCCATCGGAATGATGATTTTTTCAGCGTGTAACAACTATGAGAAATCAGGTGCTACCGGCTGGAATTACAACGATGAAAGAAACGGTGGTTTCGAATCAGTTCCCTATACTGAGCAAGAAACTGGTCCGGGTTTGATCCTTATTGAAGGTGGTACCTTCGTAATGGGTCGCACCGAGCAAGATGTTATCCAAGATTGGGATAATGTACCTCGTCGTGCTACAGTTGCTTCTTTCTATATGGACGAAACGGAAGTTTCTAACGAATACTATCGTGAATACGTGTATTGGTTAGAGCGTGTTTTCGGAACAGATTATCCTGAAGTTGCTCGTAAAGCGCTTCCTGATACATTAGTATGGCGTGATCGTTTGGCTTTCAACGAGCCTTATGTAGAGTTATACTATCGTCACCCTGCCTACAAAGATTATCCTGTAGTTGGTGTGAACTGGCTTCAAGCAAACGATTATTGCGCATGGAGAACTGACCGTGTGAACGAACAAATCATGATCCGCGAAGGTATCCTTCGTGTGAACCCTGCACAGGTGAATGAAGATAACTTTAATACGGATGCATATCTTGCAGGTCAGTATGAAGGTCTTGTAAAAAGCCCACTTCAGGATTTAAATCCAAATAACGATACTCGTAAAGTACGTATGGAAGATGGTATCCTTCTTCCTCGTTACCGCCTACCAACAGAAGCTGAGTGGGAATATGCTGCTCTAGGCTTAATCGGAAATACGGTTTATGAAAACGTAAACGAACGTAAATTATACCCTTGGCAAGGTCACTCAGTACGTAACCCTGAAGATAAATTCAAAGGTGAAATGTTGGGTAACTTTAAACGTGGACGAGGTGACCAGATGGGGGTTGCAGGCCGCTTGAATGATAATGCCGATATCTCAGCTCCGGTTTATTCATATGTTCCAAACGATTATGGTTTGTACAATATGGGAGGTAACGTCGCTGAGTGGGTAATGGATGTATATCGTCCTTTGTCACATGAAGACAAATCTGACTTCAACTCTTTCCGTGGTAACGTGTTCCAAACACAACAACGCGACGAAGAAGGTGCAATCGCTGAAAAGGATAGTTTAGGTCGTGTTCAATTACGTGACGTTACAGAAGAAG
Source organism: Bacteroidota bacterium (assembly GCA_029547265.1). GTDB lineage: Bacteria > Bacteroidota > Bacteroidia > AKYH767-A > OLB10 > CAINEC01. The sequence continues at coordinate 8,044 of JAKPPP010000005.1, read as the reverse complement.
AAGCTTCTTCACGCCGTAACTACCAAAAATCAGATAACAAAAACTATACTGACGGTGACGAACCTGATTATGCTACATATGTTTCAGGATCAAGCACTTTGATCGACGATAAAGCTCGTGTAGTAAAAGGTGGTTCTTGGAAAGATCGTGTTTACTACATGACTCCTGGTTCACGTCGATTCTTAGATGAAAATCAGCGTACTGATTGGTTGGGATTCCGTTGTGCTATGGCTCGCGTGGGTAGCCCGGTCGGACTAAACTCTAAGAAAAGAAAATAATAACAGTTCAATACTATTTAAAAGCCACCTTAACTGGGTGGCTTTTTTTATGGCTTATTTTAAACAAGGTGTATAGATGGATTGATATTCTAAATTCGAAAGTAATAAATAGCCTTATTGTTTAGAAGTTCAAAAGCGGGATGACGAGGGATTTTTTCCCAATTTCCCCAATTGATATAGTATAATATTAGAAGGAAAATTTTTTGAAGCAGTATATCCGAATCTATTTTCGAAGCAGATCGTCCGCCTTAAATTTTGGCGGATAGAACGATGAGAACGACAACGATAGAAAGAAACACTGTTTGAGACCTGAAAAGGATTTCTTTTAGGGCGAGTTTGTTACTTTCCGGTGGAGTTGAAATCGTTCCCGCTAAAAAATTTACAGCGGCGGTCTTTTCAAACCAGTTGCGAGTGTATTTTTAGCCTAAAATGCGACGTAATTTTTTGCAAAGACGATTAAAAAAAATCGTTGCATAGCCAAAGCCTACGGAACTATTTTTTTAGAAGTATTTGTGAAAAAGGACGAGCAGAAAGGTTAAAAATACACTTGTAGCTGGTTTCTTATACTTTTTCAACTGAAGAAAAAAGAAAGAGCCCTTCGTGCGGTTGAAGCGCGTTGGAAGAGTACTTCGGTTTATTCGGAATTTCTATTATTGATATGTCGTTTTATGTGCGAACAGTTGATTTTTTCTAATGATTTATTGATGTTTTGTAGGAAAAAGTAGGATTGGCAAATTGATTTTGGATGTGCTATGGCACGCGCGGGGAGTCCGGTAGGATTGAATTCCGGAAAAAGAAAATAATAACATCTCAATACTGATAAAAAGCCACTTCAACAGGGGGGCTTTTTTATTACTATAACTATGTTTGCACTAGCATTTATGAAAACTTATTATCTCCTCAAAATAAAAGGCAAAGCCAAGATTCCTGATTATGTGCAAATGCGCGATGATCAGTTTACCTTATTGGCTTATTTCCGCCTCGACCGCCCTGAGAAATCATTAACTCGTATTGGGTTGGGTGAAAAGGAGGGTGAGATATTGTCGATTCTGGAAAAAATGCAATTCGGTAAAGTGCAAAAAATAGAACTTTAAAAAAAACAATTAGGATGTCAGATACTGTCGTAAACCTCGAACATGTTTCAATTTTTCACAATAAAAACATGGTGTTGAATGATGTGAATTTTAAAGTTAACCGTGGCGACTTCGTTTACCTTATCGGGAAAACGGGTAGCGGAAAAAGTTCTATTATGCGTCTCCTTTACGGCGACCTTCCATTGAAGCAAGGCGAAGCTTCTGTTGCAGGCTTTAACCTCAAAACAATGAAGAATCGCGAGATTCCGGTGATGCGTCGTAAGTTGGGAATTATATTCCAGGATTTTCAGTTACTAACTGATCGCACTGCGAAAGATAATCTGACTTTCTATTTACGTGCTACCGGTTGGGATGATAAAGCGAAAATGGAAGAGCGTGTAAGTGAAGTGTTGAATAAGGTTAATCTAAGCTCTAAAGGATTTAAAATGCCTCAGGAATTATCCGGTGGTGAGCAACAGCGATTGGTTATTGCTCGTGCTTTGTTAAATGATCCTGACTTGATTTTAGCGGATGAACCTACAGGGAACTTGGATCCCGAAACTAGTAATGAAATTATGAATTTGCTATTTGAAGTAAGCTCAAATAAAAGAGCTGTCGTGATGGTAACACATAATTATAACTTGATCGATAAATTCCCTTCACGTGTGGTGAAAGTTGATCAAGGTAAGTTGTCAGAGTTAGGAGGAGAAGTCCAAGCATGGGCTGCCGCGTCTCCTCTGTAATTGTAAATTTCCTTAGTAAGTTGTAGTGCGTTTTTCTGATTGTTGAAATGCTCGTTCAAAAACTCTGTTCGCGCAGCAATGTCTCCTTCAGTGAAAGGAATATTGAAAAGCTTTTGGATTTTATTCCTAAATTCTTCCGGCTTATTTGCCTTGAAAATTAACTTATTTTCAGGGAAGCCTTTGGTCATTTGATCATTGGCAATGATATGACGCCCTTCATACAATGATGCAACTAATTTTAATTTGACTCCTGTAGGCTGAAAGGTAGGTAGTAAATGTATTTGTGCATCTTTAATCAGTTGCTGCATTTTTTCTTGATCAGGATTTTCAACCAACTGAATGTTGCTATGCTTTGCGATTTCTAATCGTAGTTTCTTGGTCGGATTTTTACCTGCAATAACAAGAGTAGCCGATACTCCCGGCATTACTTTTTTAATCAAAAACATTGCGGCTTTTTCATTCTCAATAACTGATAAATTTCCGTGATATAACATGTGCTTTCCTATTCCCGTAATGGAAGTAACTTTTGTGTACGGATGAAAGGCAGGTATGTAACTAACCTTGTCGTTGTATCGCTGACGAAAATAATGGTAATCGCCGGAAGAAATGGTGATTATCTTTTTTGCTTTTTTTAATAACTTCTGATATGGTTTTAATTTCTTCGACTCGAGATAATAATAAATTCGTTTCAAAATATTACTTTCAGCTAACATCAAATGTTTGTAGTAATGATGTTCCACATTGTGAGTACGTATAGAGCTTCTCATTCCAATGCTATTATCCTCTAACAAAACAGCTGTTGTATGTAGTCCTTCGAATAATATCTGACATGTTTTTTCGTTGAGTCGATGCAATAACAAACGCGAATTGCGCGATTTAATAATAAAAGGAGTTTTCGAAATTTGTTTTAGAATAGAAGTTGTGCGTGGATAATAATTAACTGTTTCGCACAAAGATTCTAGAGTATTGCTGAATCGACGATGATGAAAATAACAATGCAAATGAATGCGAATTCCTAATTCTGACAGTGCTTTGATTTTATAAAACACATCTATTACTCCGCCATAATCTGCAGGGTAGGGAATGTCGAAACTAATGATATGTAATTCGCGATCAATCAATGGATTTGAATATTCTTAAAAGTTTTTCTCTTTCTTTCTCCCAGTTTAATTCTTTCGATGCTTTTACGAGATTCATCTTCCATATCTCATTTGCTGATTCATCATTCAACATTTCATGAATATTCTTCGCAATATTCTCAGGGTTGTGATTTTCACTGATTCTTCCTACCTGATATGTTTCGATAACTCTTCTAACTTCCGGAAGATTACTTGCAAGTATAGGAATTCCTGCTTGTATATAATCGAATAATTTATTGGGTAAACTAAATCGATAATTGATATTCGTGTCTTTGTCGAGTGTTATACCTAAATCAGCAGCAGCTGTATATTTGCGCAACAAGAGTACCGGTTGCTTGGAAACAAAAATTACTTTTTCTGATAGGCTCAATTCAATCACTTGCTGCTTTAAGTTGTCTATTACATCGCCACCGCCTACAATCAATAAAACCACATCATTCAAAAATTTCATCGCTTCAACAGCTTCTTCTGCTCCACGTTGAATATTGATGCCGGCCCCTTGCAAAATGACGATTTTTTTGTCGGAAGGTAGATTTAATCGAGCCCTTAAGTCCTGTTTCTCGGCCATAAATGGCATGCTTACTTCGGGTACATTTCTGATGATCTGAAAGGCCGTTCCGTACTCTTTGTCGTACAAATCCGCAATACTTTGGTTAACGGTAATCGTGTATTTCAAACCGGGCAGGCAGAACTTTTCGATAGCTTTCCACATTTTTTTGACCTTCGGACGACCCTCCAATTCGGGTACTCCGGTGAAATATTCGTGGCTATCGTACACCAAAGGGATCCTTTTTATGCGAGAAACTAAATAATTCGGCAATAAAGTGTCGAGGTCGTTGGCAACCAAAATATCGGCATGATGCCACATTAAAAACCAAAAAAGTCGGATGTTGAAGGCAATATAGAACAAAGGACCTTTCTCAAACCAAAGTCGAAAACGGATGGTTCGGTACCGTTTAGGAGTCAGTTCTGTGCTGGTTTTCAATGCTCTAGCTATAACCAGAACTCTATACCCTGCCTCTTTTAAGGTCGAAGCCATACGGTTTACCCGCTGATCGGTTACCATATCGCTGGTTACTGAAACAAGAATTCTTTGAGCCATTCAAGGGCAAAGTTAGTCGCCTTCAAGTCAAACTGAAAGAAATCCTGTTATTTTATTGTAGAAGTGTCGTGAAACCAATTGTTTCGTATCGTTCGTTGCCCTATATTTGCCGCCTCTGTAAAATAACTAAAATCAATGCAAAGTAAAGGCGCAGTAAAGCTGTTTGCAATCCTTCTGGCTCTGGTATGTATCTATCAGCTATCATTCACGCTGGTGACCAGAGGTATCGAAAGCGATGCTAAAGAATTCGCGAAAGGCGATGAGCAAAAAGAAAAATCGTATCTGGATTCTATCTCTAACAAAGGGGTGTATAATCTTTTAGTAAAGGATTATACTTATCAGGAATGTAAAGAGCGTGAAATTAATTTGGGTCTTGATTTGAAAGGCGGTATGAACGTTACCCTCGAAGTATCGGTGGTTGACTTAGTTCGTTCTCTTGCCGGAGCAAATCAAAATGATCCTACTTTCAAAAAAGCAATCGATCGTGCTTTAGAACTACAAAAAAGCTCTAACAAGGGTTTTGTTGATCTATTTGGTCAGGCTTATAAAGAAGTTGATCCTAATGCCAGCCTTGCTGCCATTTTCGCGAACATCGAAAATCAGGATAAAATCAATTTTAATAGTACTAACGATCAAGTGTTAAAGCATTTGAACGAAGAGGCAACAGCAGCTATCAGCCGTTCATTTAACATTCTTCGTACTCGTATTGATAAGTTTGGGGTTAGTCAGCCGAATATCCAACAGTTGGGTTCAGGGCGTATCCTTGTTGAACTTCCGGGAGTGAAAGAGCCTGAGCGTGTTCGTAAATTATTACAGGGAACTGCGAAGCTAGAATTCTGGGAAACATATTCTTTCGGTGATGTGGCTCCGAGCCTTGTTGCTGTAAATAAAATGTTAGCAGGTGCTGCTCCGGTAGATACTACTGCTAAAGTTGCAACTGATTCAACGGCTGCTAAATCTGATTCTTCTGCTGCAGCTTCTGCTGATACTAGCAAGAAAAATTCATTGGTAGATAAATTAGGTAGCGACACTACTGCTAAGCAAGATTCATCGAAGAAAACTTTCGAAGAGTTTGCTAAGGAGAATCCGTTGTTTGCTTATTTATTCCCTGCTGACGGACAAGTTCGTACGCAAGACGAAAAAAATATTGTCGATAAACAAGCGGTTATCGGTTATACTTTAATTAAAGATACAGCGAAAGTTAATGCATTACTTGCTCGTGAAGACGTGAAACAAGTATTGCCTAAAAACTTGCGTTTATTATGGGCAGTAAAACCTCCAAGCCCTGAGTCGCAATCGTTACAATTGATCGGTATTAAAGTTAATAGCCGCGATGGATCAGCTCCGCTTGATGGTGGTGCAATCTCTGATGCGCGTCAAGACTTCGGTCAGTTTAACAGCAAGCCTGAGATTTCAATGAAAATGAATCTTGAAGGTGCTAAAACATGGAAACGCTTAACAGGCGAAAACGTTGGTAAGTCAATTGCTATCGTTCTCGATGATTATGTATATAGCTTCCCTAACGTTCAAGGAGAAATCCCTAACGGTAATTCAAGCATCACAGGTAACTTCGAAATCAATGAAGCGAAAGATCTTGCGAACATCTTAAAGGCCGGTAAATTACCTGCTCCTGCACGTATCGTGGAGGAAGCTGTTGTAGGACCATCTTTAGGTAAGGAAGCAATCAACAACGGATTATTATCATTCGCTGTAGCATTGTTAATCGTATTCATCTTCGTAATCGTTTATTATAATAAGGCAGGTATTGTTGCCGATATCGCTCTATTATGTAATATGTTCTTCATCATGGGAGTTCTTGCTTCCTTAGGTGCAGTTCTAACATTACCTGGTATCGCGGGTATCGTCCTAATTATCGGACTTTCTGTCGATGCGAATATCCTCATCTTCGAACGTGTTCGTGAAGAGTTACGTGCAGGTAAAGGATTACGTCTTGCAGTTTCTGATGGTTATAAGCATGCATTGTCTTCTATCGTCGATTCAAACTTCACGACATTGATCTTAGGTATCATCCTTTATGTATTCGGTAGCGGTCCGGTTCAAGGTTTCGCAACTACATTGATCATCGGTATCCTTTGTTCATTGTTTAGCGCAATCTTTATTACTCGCTTGTTATTCGAAAACATGCTTGATAAAGGAACTGATATTAAATTCTGGAGCGAGTTCTCTAAAAATGCATTCCAAAATATCCACCTTCCTTTCATCGAAAAAAGAAAGTTATACTATACCATTTCTGGTTTAATTATCGCAGGTGGTATCGTTTCTATCGTTGTTAAAGGATTTAACTTCGGTGTTGATTTCGACGGAGGACGTACTTATGTAGTTCAGTTCGATAAGTCGTTAACTACAAACGATATTCGTGAGTCTTTAGCGAAGAACTTCGGTGAAGCTCCTGATGTTAAAACTTTTGGTGCCGACAATCGCTACAAAATCACAACTGATTATCTAATCGATGAGAATGGTGCTGATGCTGAAGCAAAAGTTACTACTGCTCTTTATGAAGGCGTAAAAGGATTCTATCCTACTGCTATTTCTTCAGAGAACTTTAAAGCTGAAAAAATCATTAACTCTCAGAAAGTGGGACCAACTGTTGCCGACGACATTAAGTCTTCTGCTGTGTGGGCAATCTTATTTGCTTGTATCTTGATGTTCATCTACATCTTAGTGCGATTCAAGAAATGGCAATATGGTTTAGGTGCAACTGCAGCCTTGTTCCATGACGTATTGATGATCTTATCGATTTACTCAATCTTTAATGGAATCCTTCCTTTCACACTCGAGATCAATCAGGACTTTATCGCTGCATTGTTAACCGTAATGGGTTACTCAATGACAGATACTGTCGTGGTATTTGACCGTATTCGTGAATACGTAGGTATCCACCCTAACATGGATCAAAAACAAGTTATCAATAATGCATTAAATGCAACACTTAGCCGTACTATGAATACATCGTTGATTACGTTCTTCGTACTCTTATCGATCTTCGTATTCGGTGGTGATGTTATCCGCGGATTCGCATTCGCATTGCTTGTTGGTATCGTAGTAGGAACTTACTCTTCTCTTTGTATCGCTTCTCCAATCGTTGTCGATTTCGATAAGAAGAAATAATATTTCGATTCAATAAAAAAAGAAGGCTGCATAAACTATGCAGCCTTCTTTTTTTATTGGCGGATAGAGGAATGAATGATTGAATGACTGAATGATTGAATGGATGAATGATTGAATGAATCTCGAATTAGTTTAAAGTCTCAATCATAATAAATCATAAAGACCTTAATAATCTGCGGCCCCTGCAGTAGAGTCGATGTCGTCATATTCAAAAAACAAATTCCGTACGACACACTGCAGGGCTACCAAATTCAAAATCCCTTCAAATCCTTTTAAATCCTTTCATCTGTGTTCAAAATTGAATCTCTTTCAATTAAAGAAACCTATTGGCTACCAAATTCAATCCCGATAGCTATCGGGACAAAATCCAAAATCCAAAATTCACAACCTCCCCCGCGTCCTCATCTGCTCTTCAATAATCGCAATCCCTTCTTTTAATGAATGCGGTTTATATCCAAGTTCTCTTTCTGCTTTGGTGATTATAAATCCGGTTTTCAACGGACGTTTAGCCGGTTGATTTAAAGCTGCTGTGGTTATTGGCTTGATAAAACTTTTATCGAGTCCGAAATATTCAGCTACC
>JAKPPP010000410.1 GCA_029547265.1 Bacteroidota bacterium | reverse complement strand
GCTTTACCGTTTAAATTTTCTTCATTGATGAATTTTATAGGAAAGGAACCTTCATTAGGATTTGGGTGCTGAGTCGATGATTTTGGCGGTTCAATGGTCCCATAATTAAATTTGGATTTGGTAATCGAGATTATAAAGCTCCAATAACTCAATTGCAAGAAATCCGACAACATCTATTGACGGCATTTTTACATACCACTTTATATGTTCTGTTATATTTGTCAAAAAACGCATTAGAAGTAACTCCGTTTACAGCAATTATGCTCCTATATTCAAGATAAGCGTAACCTCCTGTCACCTTACTTGAATTTAGCGATGCGCTCTTGCCGACTCAAAAAGAAGGAGCTACTGACAAGACAACGTTGTTGGCAACATTTTTCAGATTTCATCACTAATTGATAGCATTTTCGCTAAATGGTCACTAGTCAACTAAGTCAGAAGTTAATTAATCCTTCGAAAAAAATATTGAATTGGACTTTATAATTTAGAACTAACCAAATCCAATAATTTTAAACAAGTAACAGCTATTAGTTTCACCATAAGTTTCACCTTAAAGAAAAGTATGCGCTATTCACCTGTTTAATATTTGGTATTCAAATAATTAAGGATTCAATTGGCAATTATGCAATAGGTCCGCTCGCGACCTCCACATAAACATCCTGTCCCGTTAAATCGAGACAGGATGTTTTGTTTTACAAAGATTTCTGACAGCTTCCCTCCTATTTCATTTTATAACTAGGGCTTGATCAATATCATAGTCGTTGCATGGTCGATTCAATAGCTTCGTGGCATGAATATTTTGACGGGTAATAAAAACGACAAATGGGTTATTGCGCTCATCTGCATTCTTGCTGCTGCTCGTGTTTTCTTTTATTCAGCATCATTTCCTTTCTTCACGAATCTCGACGAACAAGCCCATTTAGACCTTGTAATCAAATATAGCTCAGGACATTACCCGAAATCATTCGAAAAACTATCGACAGAAACTGCTTATTTTATTCCCCGGTATGAGTCGCCGGAGTATTTCAACGTAGCCGCCGATCAACCGGGAGGCAAATTTCAAACCCCTCCATGGACAAAGCCGGAGTCGTCGATGCAGAGGTATTACCAAGAAGGAACTGTGTTCTGGAGCAGCAATTATGTCAACCATGAATCATCTCAAGCACCGCTTTATTACTTTTTAGCCGGAATATGGACCAACATTGGAGAATTGTTTGGAATCACAGGCGGACATTTGTTGTATTGGATAAGATTCTTGAATATTCTTTTCATCGTATCACTTGTAGTAATTGCAAGTAAAATTTCTAAAGAACTTTTTCCTGATGATGCATTCTTATCAATTGCAGTACCAGCACTTGTTGCCTTCATCCCCCAAGACAGTTATTATACCATTGAAAATGATGTTTTGTCGCCGGTATGTTTTGGACTAACTTTCTTGTTCCTCATAAAATATATTAATAGTCAGTTGCGATCGAAACCATTGGCTATTGCAACAGGAATTAGTCTCGCGTCAACAATGCTTGTAAAGACAACTAATTTACCAATGATGCCTGTTGTGTTGGTATCAATTCTAGGTATCGCCATAAAATCTCGAAAGGTAAATCGAGAAATTTTTTTCTCCCTTTCAATATTTTTTGGTTGCGCAATAATTCCAATGATTGCATGGTGTACAAGGAACTACCAAACCTTTGGTGACATAACAGGGTCAATAGAAAAAATTAAAATACTTGGGTGGACTACAAAAGCAATTTCAGATTGGTATCCCCATCCTATTTTTAGCATTTCAGGAATGAAAGAATTTTCATCAGGATTGATTGCTACATTTTGGAGAGGAGAGTTGATATGGAATAAAGCTATCATTTCAAATCATGTATTAGATTTATTTTTTATCATAAGTACTATTATATTTCTATCGACTGCAGTGATTTTGAAGAATGACAATGGATCATCAAAAAACAAAATCATCAATCGAATTGCAATTGCATGCATTCTAGCAATGATAGCGTACATGGGAATTTTATCAATAAGCTTCGACTTTGGCAATTGTGAAAATCCATCACGAGCACATCCCTATTTTGTTTCGGGGAGATTAATAACCGGCATTTTAACACCATTTTCAATTCTGTATCTTCAAGGTTTAAATAATTTACTTTCTGTGATGAATATTTCGAAAGTTAAATTTTATATATTATTTTCACTGATCGCGTTAATTACAATAAATGAGTATTTAATTCATATTCCGGTTTACGAAAGTAAATTCAACCTATTTCATTTCTAAATTGAGATTATTACCTTTTTAAATGGGAATTATCCTTATTTATTCACTCCTTTTATCATCCATTTTTTACTGAATCCTATACATCTTAAAATTAAATTATCATTAATAATAGGCCTACAGTAGATTTTTTTTCGTGTCAGTCGGATTTTTACTTTAAATTGATTCAAGATCAATCATTATTTGCAACAGCATTATTTCAATCTTCAAAATCAATCCATTTCGAGACTGCAACTTTTATTTATGGCTGTATATCAATATCTTACGATGTTTTTAGAAAATTTTCAAGCGAATTCTGAATTCAAATCGGGGTTGCTTTTGTATACAACCCAAAGCCTTTACCTGCGAAAACGCAGACATTCAACCTTTTAATAGAGTCATTCATCCATAAATAGATGTTTCCCCGCCAAATAACTATTGACTTGTATCATAATTTTTTATAAACTTGATACGGTGAAAATGGGCTTCTTATTTATGCTTCAATTTATTGATAATGAAAGCAAAAGACCAAATTCATACTAATTATTTAAAAAATAATCTAATTATAAATCTAATTCTAATGTTCCCAAACCAAACTCTCATCCGAAATTTTCGATTATGGATTTTGTTGACAACCTGCATGTTGATGAGTTCACAGTATGCCCATGCTCAGCTAGCCATCACCAACTATGTACTCTTTAGTGGAAATGGCACCGTACCCGGGGCTACTTCTTCTGTCCCGGCTTCACCGGGTTATGCAGTACAACTATTCTCTTCCACCACAATTAACGGTGGTTGGATAGGTAGTAACGTACTTGTAAAATCAACCGGATCATCTACCATGACGGGATCAATCCGAAGTGGTGGTACTGTTGTTTTAGCAAACAGTAATACAATAGGCGGAGGCATCGTTGCGAATAACAACGGATTGCAAACCGGCACAAGTATTTCTGTTGGTTCAAGTGCAAAAATCAGCGGGAACATTAATGCCAACGGAAACATTGTTGTTTCAGGAGGAAAAGTTTTTGGTTCCGTGACGCATCCAACTGGAACCACCTATACAGGGCCTACTCCTTCATTAGGAAATATTATTGGCACACCAACATTACCTGCAATTCCAAGTTTACCAACGCCTGCAGTATTCCCTTCTGCCGGAGCGACGAATATTACAACAACTCAAACTATCACACCCGGTTCATACGGTAATATGACATTAGGAGGAAGCAAAGTTGTAACATTTGCGGGACCGGGAGTTTATGTGTTTAATTCGATTACAAACACAGGATCCAGCAACACGTTAAAATTCAACTTTCAGAATATAGCTACCGGAAATATTAAAATTTATGTTCACGGTAAAATTGATCTGGGTAAATCCGCATCATCAATTATCAATGGAGGATCGGCATCTAGAATATTCTACGAAACACATAGCAATGCTGCCACTGCATTCAATATCACAAATGGAGCAAACACTAGCAGCGCTTCAAGATTAGACGGTAACGTTTATGCTCCTTATGGTTCAATTTACATTGGATCAGGAACCGGTTGTTCTCAACTTTATGGTTCACTTTGGAGTGGAACACAAGTTACTATCAACTGTGGAGTAACAATCAATTATGTTTGCCCTGCAGCATCATGCACAACGCCAAATGCTAATGCGGGTGCTGATATGGTAATTAATTGTAACTCTTCAACAGTTACTCTAAACGGATCATCGGCTACATCAGGAGTAACTTACAGTTGGACAGGACCTGGAATAGTATCAGGAGCTAATACCGCTTCACCGGTTGTAAATGCAGCAGGTACATATACACTTACAGTAAATAACTCAGGATGTACGGCAACAGACCAAGCAATTGTAACTGTTAACACTACTGCACCGGGTGCTAACGCAGGAGCAGACCAAACAATTACTTGCTCTAATTCTACGGTTACTCTTTCAGGATCATCATCAACATCAGGAGTAAATTACTCATGGAGTGGACCTGGAATTTTATCAGGAAATAACACTGCTACAGCTACTGCTAATGCAACCGGTTCGTATACGCTTACCGTTAGTAATCCTGCAAATGGATGTTCATCGACAGACAATGTATTTGTAAGTATAAATACTTCAGCGCCAAGTGTAGATGCAGGAGCTGACCAAACATTGACATGCGCTAATACTACTGTTACTCTTTCGGGATCATCATTAACATCCGGAGTAGACTACTCTTGGAGTGGACCGGGAATTGTTTCAGGAAATAATTCAGCAACAGCTACTGCAGACGCAACAGGGTCGTATACGCTTACCGTTACTAATCCGGTTAACGGATGTTCATCATCTGATGAAGTATCAGTAGGAAGTAATTATTCAGCACCTACTGCTGACGCTGGTCCAAGTAATGCAATTACTTGTTCTATATTAGAAGTTACATTATCAGGAAGTACAACAACTCAAGGTGGATCATTTGCATGGACGACCTCGGGAACAGGAAACATTGTTTCAGGAGCGAATACAGCAACACCGATTGTTAACGGCTTAGGTGTTTATACATTAACAGTAACAGATCCAAACAGTGGATGTACTGCAAGTGATACTTTAGAAATTTATGAAGGACCTTGTATTTTACCTTACTACACTCCATGTCCGGGAGGAAAATACAGTGGTGTATTAGGTTGTGAATTAAGTTCACTCTTCACTAACTACACAGTAGGAAGCGATACAATCAACGATGTTTATTTCTTTGGAGGTGACAGCGTTTATATTGAAATCATCACTAATGAAGGACAAACACAAAACGTATTCAACTTAATTTACAATACTCCGGGATACGGATTAACTGACACTATTCCTAATGGATTAAATCCATTAATTATTACAGGAAGATTTCCAATTGCTAACTTAGGTAACCTAGCAACGGCACCGGTTGTTGGAATGATCAACTATGTTCGTCCGGTATATCCTTCAATCATGAATACCGGAGTTGCAACTACTCAAGGAGATCAAGCACAAAACACAAACAGCGTTCGTTCTGCATTCAATGTTGATGGAGAAGGCGTTAAAGTTTGTGTGCTTTCTGATAGCTACAACAGCATCATTGGTAGTCCGGCGACAACAGACATATCCAACGGCGATTTACCGGGTGCAGGTAATCCTGACAATCATTCAATCCCTGTTGATTTAATAAAGGAATATCCTTACGGACAACGTTCTGACGAAGGTCGTGCGATGTTGCAGATTATACATGATGTTGCTCCGGGAGCTTCATTAGGATTCAGAACAGGATCTATTAGTGAAGGAGACATGGCATCAGGAATTATTGAATGTGCTAATAAAGGATGTAAAGTAATTGCTGATGATATTACATGGTTAACATCACCATTCTTCCAAGATGGAGTTATTGCGAAAGCAGTTGATTCAGTTTCTGCAATGGGAGTATCTTATGTTGTAGCTGCAGGAAACTTCGGATCAAAATCATATGAAGGAATTTATTCTCCGATGACTACTCCATTAGGCTTGACAGGAACTGCGCATGATTTTGGCGGTGGTGATAATTTGTTAAGTGTAACATTAGCACCGGGCAATTATACAATTGTTCTTCAATGGCAAGATTCAATCTATTCATTAGGTCAAACACAAACAGGATCATTAACTGACTACGATATTTATTTAACTAATCAATACGGAACACAATACTTCGGATTTAACCGAAATAACTTAGGAGGTGATCCATTAGAAGTATTACCATTTATTGTTCCCGGATCAACACCTGTTCAAGCGAACATCTCAATTATTCGCTCAGCAGGTTCATTAAATTCACATTTTAAACTGATTGTTTTCAGAGGAGAAATGTCGTTCAATGAGCATACAACAGGATCTTCAACTATTGTTGGACAAGCAAATGCTGAAAAAGCAATTACAGTTGGAGCAGTAAATTATTTCAACACACCTGCGTTCGGAGTAAATCCTCCGACAGTACAAAACTTCTCATCTAGAGGAGGTACTACAATTAACGGAGTGGTTCGCAGCAAACCTGATTTAATTGCACCAAATGGAGGTAACACTACAGTACAAATGGGTGGACCAAATGTTGATGGTGACTTATTCCCTAACTTCTTCGGAACATCAGCAGCAGCACCTCATGCAGCAGGAGCAGCAGCATTAATGATTCATGCAAAACAGAAATTCTATGGTGCTGACTTATTACCTGCAGAAGTAAAATCGATATTAAATACAACAGCATTAGATATTGATGCGCCGGGTTATGATATCAATACCGGAAACGGATATATCCAACCATACGCAGCAATGATGTCGTTTGCAGCACCTACGCCTGATGCAGAAGCATTAGCTTGGGATACTACAATTGTACCGGGAACAGTAGTGTTTACAGCAGGAGTAACCGGAGATTTCTTCACTACTCAGTCGGTAATTATCTTTAATGGAGATACATTACCAACAACATTCATCAACTCGAACCAAATATCAACGACATTCCCTACATTCTTCGGAAACTTTCCGATCTATGTTTATACTCCGCCAATTGTTCCTTTCATTAATGATGGAGGAAATTCAGACACTCTTTACTTCTTCTCAACAATCAAGAAGCATGTTAAAATAGTTGCTGATAATAAAACTAAAAAATACGGAGAAGCTTTACCTGCATTTACTGCCTCAATTTATGTAGATGATGTATTGTTAGAAAACACAACGTTAACTTATGCAGATTTAGGACTTTCTCCTATTCAATTCACATCTTCAGCAACAAGCTTAAGTAACACAGGGATTTATTTCATTAGTCCTTCAGCAAGTGTAGTTGACACAGGATATAATACATTCTATGATTACGAATTCGTAAACGGATTATTATCAGTAAATAAACTTTCGTTAGTTATTACTCCTAAAGACACAACAATAACTTATGGAGATAAAATTGACGTGAATCACTTCAACTATCTATATGATGATAGCAATATTGCTCCTGCTGATCGTGCTTCAGTATTAAGTTCATTACAATCAGCTCACCAAGCTAATACAACAGATGCATTAGCAATTGTAAATGGAAGAGCAATTGTAAACGGAAGAGCTATTGTAAATCTCGACTTATTAAACTTAAGTATGTTAGTGAGTGGAAGAGCAATTGTAAATGGTAGAGCTATCGTAAACGGAAGAGCAATTGTAAACGGAGTTACTGAATACGACACAACTAATATCATTGATGTATCACCGGGATCAATCTTCGATTATCAAGTAAATCCTGATACAGCAAATCTAATTAGTGCTAATTCACAAGTTAACGGAAGAGCCATTGTAAATGGACGTGCTATCGTAAACGGAAGAGCAATTGTAAACGGAAGAGCGATAGTGAATGGCTCACCAATTATGAACAGCTCAAGTGTTGGCGATACAACTTCAAATGAATCGCCGATTGTAGTTATCATTGATGAAGCAGATGTAAATGCACCTGCAAACGATACGATTTCCGAATTTAAAGGAATCAATATGATTACCGGTATTTATGCAGGAACTCACGCAATTGTGCCTGCAGCATTGTTATCGAATAATTTCGATATTACTTATGGTTTAGGAACATTAACGATCTTACCTGCACCTTTAACAGTAAAAGCTGACAACAAATCTGGAACATATGGCGACAATATCAATTACACATCTACAGTAACCGGATTGCAATACGATGATAGCTTAGCGGGAATTTCAACGGGTTCAATTAACTATGCACTATCACAAAACGGTAATCCTGTAGCGATGCCGGCACCTGCAGGTAATTTCACGATTACACCTAACGGATTGAACTTAATTCAACCTGCTGACTATACAGTTAATTATGAATCAGGGTCATTGTCGTTATGTAAAGCTTCATTACAAGCTAAAGCAGATAATAAAACACGTGTATATGGCGATGCTAATCCGGCATTAACGATTACATATACCGGTTTCAAAAATAATGACGGACCATCGTCGATTACGGCTCCTACTGCAAGCACTACAGCTATTGCAACTTCGAATGTTGGAACTTACCCTATTACATTAACAGGTGGGGCATCATCTAACTATAATATTTCATTAACGAATGGAGTATTAAATGTTACTAAAGCTAGCTTATTGGTTGCTGCTGATACGAAGTTCATCTTTAAGGGACAATCTAATCCTACGTTTACATCTACAATAACGGGATGGAAAAACAATGAGCAAACAACAGTAACATCAGGCCCTTCTTATTCAGTACCTACAAACTGCTATCAATCAGCCGGTGTATATACAATATCTGTATGTTGTTTAAACTTCCCTAAGAAAGCTAACTACAACATCACATACCAATCAGGATTATATTATATCAATCCGAAAGGAACAGGAGCTAAGAAAATTAAACTTACTCTTACATGCGTAGATACATTAATTGGAAGCAGTACAGGCTTACCATATCTTGCTAAATTCAAATATGAAAATCAAAATTCAACACCTGTTTATATTCCAGTAGGAACTAGTAATACATTATCAGGAATGGGATCTTATGTTGGAACGCCTCCAACAGTCTTTAATTCGGGATTCGGAACATTTGATGTACCATTTAATGGAACAAAAGTTACGTGGACTGTTAAATCATACGAATCAAGTACATTAACAACTGTATATGTTGATGCATTATCATCATCTCCGAAATGTTATACAAGTACATCAAGAACAATTCAAGGAGAAGTTAATGAATTTACATCGACTGTAGCGCCAAATCCTACAAACGGACAACTTCACTTAAATGTTAGCGGAATAACGTTACAACCTGAAGTAGTTGTTGTTTACGATCTATTAGGCAAAGCAGTTTTATTGCCGATAGTTCAAGATGGAGAAGGATTAACTATCGATTGTACTACATTAACTCAAGGATTGTATATTCTTCAAATGAACCACCCAGATTACAAAGAAAACATTCGATTCATAAAAGAATAAAATGATATTCAATTTAAGAAAAGCCCTTCGGAAACGGAGGGCTTTTTTTATGACCTGTATTCTGATCCCATGCAATCAAAAGACTGCACAGATTGATAGTGCAATATTCAAAGGAATAGGACGAATCAAAAACGTTTACCTTACTTTAAAATTATCTCACTTGAATAAATTATAATACAATAATAGATCTGTTTTGTAATTAGAGTTGCAATACTTTTCGTAGAAAAAAAACGCGATTTTTTAATTCACAAAAAAAACGTTCCGACCAAATTAATAAGATCGGAACGCTTTAAATATTTACATCAATTAGTTTTGTCCGCTAAAGTCGAAACTCACAGGACTAACCATAAAAGGAACCGGATCTTTACTCCATGTTTCAATTGAATTTTCGTGATGAACAACTATATAATATGAATTACCTAATACATTAGCAGGAAGTGAGACATTCATCATACCATCAGTATGGAGAATATCAGTAACACTAGCAACAACACTATAATCGTTAGGATCTCTTAATTCAACTGTGATATTATCGACAGCTGTAGGATCAGTGGACATTCCGGTGTTATACAAACGAGGAGCCATTGTTGATCCTCCTGAGTACATAGCCTGCAGAAGTACTTTTAAATTTAAAATAAGATCGCATGAAGATGTTCCTGACGGGACAGTTATAACAGAAACGCTTGAGCAGCCGATAGCGTCAGTAACAACAACAGTATATTGACCAGCAGGCAGATTTTCTAGATGAGTAGACGAAGGTCCATCAATAATGTTTATCGGCGCGCCCATGTAATCATGAACTCCGCATTGGTAATATAACAAATCGCTATGTTTAAAGCTAGGTTTAAAAATTACAGTTCCATTATCAGTAGGAGCTCCTGATTGTCCATTCGAAACGATTTTAAATAATGTTCCTCCAAATTCGTCAGTAGAAATATGCCAACTATGTCCAAATGCTAAAACATTAAATAAGTAACTAATTCCTCTTGTTAGTGTTATGCTATTTTGTTCTTCGCCATCCAAATAAAAACACTCAGGACGTCCGATACCATAGAAAGGATTTGTTGGTGTTTTTGTCCCAACCATAACATTGAAAACGCCTGCATTATTTAGATTAACAGTGTCCCATGTTATATTATAAGGTGATGCGCCACCGACAATAGAAATATCGATTGAACCATCTGCTGCATCTATACATGAGGTAGCAATTACTGCATCAGTACTAATAGAAAGTCCGGAACCATCTTCAACCACTACAAATGATTCTTGTGCTATACATCCTAGTGCATCTTTAACAACCGCTGTATAAGTACCCGGTTTCACATTTAATAAATCAGTAGAAGCATATCCTGTAAATAAATTTGCTTTCCCTCCCATAAAAGCATGATTAGCGCAAGCGTAATTTAAATTTGAAGGCGAGGAAAAAGCAGGAGTGAATGAAACCAATCCATTATCATTTGGAGCATTCGCTTGACCTAATGAAACAAAGCCGGAAGTATTTGCACCAACAGAATCTGTTGAAAAATGAAAAGGATGCCCAGGATTAAAAACATTATATGAATAAGTTATTCCGCGAACTAAATTTTGTTGAGGCGCTTCAACTGCATCGATATAAAAACATTCTAAATTTCCTAAACCATAATAAGGATTGGTTGCGGTTTTCGGACCAACCATTACATTGAAATTTGGACCAACTGATGTATTTAAAGTATCCCAAATTACAGTATAAGGAGGTACTCCACCTGAAATATCTAACTCGACAGAGCCGGTATAAGTTCCACATATAGAATTAGTGATTGTGCCTGAAACAGAAACCGGAGACGGTAATTCATTAACTTGATATTGTGAGATAGCTGTACATCCATTTGCATCGGTAACAAGGACATTGTAAATACCGGGATTCAAATTATTTACATCTTCCGTTTGTTGTCCGTTTATAATATTCACTTTATATCCCATGAACGTATGAAATTGACAAGGGTAATAAAGTAAAGATGGATGACTATTATTGGGAGTAAATGTAACAACACCATTTTGCGAAGGAGCACCTGTTTGTCCGTTGTTAACTAAAAAGTTTGCATTCCCTCCTATTAAATCTGTAGATATTTGAAACGGGTGTGCAGGAGTAAGAACATTAAACGAATAACTTATTCCTTTTGTTAAATATAACTCCTTTGCTTCTACTCCATCAATATAAAATACATTAGGATTTCCTTGGCCGAACAAAGGATCTGTAATTGTTTTGGGTCCAATAGTAACAGCAAAAGAAGATCCATTTAAACGATTCACCGTATCCCATGCAAAAGTATAAGGAGGTGTTCCTCCCGATACAGAAATATCAATAGAACCATTTTTTGCATTCGGGCATGAAACATCTGATAAGGCAACTAAATTAATAGTAGGAGGAGTATTCGAAGTAGATATGGTTATTGGAGATGAGGTAACAACATTTGAAGATACGCAAGCTGCGTTTGAAGTTAATTGACAAGTAATTTGATCTCCCGGAGTCAAACCTGTTAATGATAAAAATGAACTATTCGTACCGACATTAGTTCCATTTTTCTTCCATTGGTAAACAGGAACTGTTCCTCCATTAGTAATTGTTGCGTTGTAAAAAGAATTGTTACCGGAGCAATATCCTGAAGGGCCCGTTATCGATATAGTTGGAGTTAAAATTGTTGGACAAATACTTACATTATCTATCGCAAAACTCGGACGATTATTAACACCTGAAACATCGCGCGTTACCCATCGTAATTGAACTATCGGTTTATTATTGCATGCGGCAGGCAAAGTAAAAGTTTTAACCAATGAGTTTTGTGGCGTAGTAACTGCACCTGTTTGGTTAATGGTATTATTCTGATAAATACCTGCGGCAACTCCTGAAACCGAAGAAAACACACCAACAGTACCGACTCTAAATTGTAAATCAACTTGCTCAATTCGTGTATTAGATGCATCAAACGGATTTCTTATAGTCATCACATCAAACGCAACAGAAACATTTGACACATTTAACGTAGAAATTGCCAGTACTAATGAACTATTAACTCCTGTTCCGGAGAGCATTCCGATTTTTCCATTATAATTCATTAACCCTAATGAAGATGTAGTTGCATTTGCAGATGCTGTTAATGCTAGATCGGAGCCAACAGGCGGAGCAACAGTAGGAAAAGAAGTTGTTGGGCCGACGGTAGAAAGATTCCATGCAGCCCATTCTGATGGCAAGATTGTAGAGGATGCCGCCAGTGCTGTAAATGTTTGAGCGTAAGGTAATGAAGCTGCTACAGGATTAGTTTGAGCAGAAACATTACCAACACACAAAAAATAAGCAAAGGCAACTGTCGCCACCTTGATTAATTGGGGGAAGTTACTTTTCATTATAGTAGGTTTTAGGTTGTTACAGATTGACAATCAATTGCCAGAAATTGACTGTTGCAACACAAAATAAGATTAATTGTTGCAACACTCAAATTATTTTACCTATATTTGAAAAATACTTTTTAACATCCGCACCATTATTAGATTTATCCTGCTATGAATAAAGCGCTATTGTATTTGACACTTTTAATAGCACTTATTTTGGTGAGCAACAACACATTTGCTCAAAAGGAGTTTAGCGGCACTTTTACGATGCATATTCTCACTTCTGATAAAACCGATAAAGAAATTCCATTAAGTTGGTATTTACAATCGAAAAAGGAAGGCGGAAAGATGGCCATGCAAATAATGGATGATCAACTTGCAAAAGGAGTAAACAAAAGGGTCATTTTTAATCCTTCAGACAGTACATGGTTAATGTTGATGGGTGTAAATAAAATAAAACAAGGGACGAAAATTCATAGGGCAGCTATGTTTCGCGACTCGACCGAGAGTCCTATTTATACTCCGCTAAAAGTCAAAGAAACAAAAATCATAAACGGATATCAGTGCTATAAATTCACTCTTAAAACAAAGAAGAACATCAGTGAAATCTGGGTTACTAATCAAATACAATGCAACATCGGATTTATATATAAACTCCTAAGACATTGTGGCATGATCGAAACATCGGCAAGAAAAGGTGATTGGTATCGATCAAAATATATAAAGGGAATGATTCTAGAAATTCATTCTCAAAATTTAGTTACTAAAGAAGACTATACAATGAAAATCACAGATCTTCAACTTGCCGTTACCAAAAAGGAATTATTAGATACTGATGGATATAGAATCTCAGTAATTCCCGAAGGTCAAAACTGCGGAGTACAAGAATCTGATAACTAATTAACTCCACTTGAGTATGGGTTAATTGTTAACTCACCAAATAAATTTTCATAGGTCATATTTTTTTCTTACTTTTCGAATTATTGGAAAAATCAAGCTGCGCTAAGCGTAGTTACGATGCTTGCTGATACATTTCCCTACTAATCTTATTAGAATATAACACGTTAAGCCATGAAATTCAGAGGCATTGCCATTATTGGCCTGTTGGTATTATTGATGAATACCGCAAGTAAAGCAACAGTAAGTTCATATAGTTTTGCCTCCGGAGCAGGAAATTATATAGCCATTACAGGTACAACTTTATATACTGGGACATGGGACGACGGCGCAAGCTCATTATTAACCTTACCTTTCACCTTTACCTATAATAACAGTTCATTTACAAGCCTCTCTGTGACTCCTAACGGGTTTATTACGCTAGGAAGTGTACCGAGTGGAACAATATATTGCGGATTACAATCGGCATCTACACCTGCCAATTCTATTGCCGGCTACGGAACTGACCTTGTTGGGGTAAGTGCAGGTTCATCGATTCAATATACTACTAGTGGCGCCGCTCCAAATAGAAAATTCATTGTACAATGGACAGATTGCGATCACTATGGAACAGGAGGAGTTAATCATTTTAATTTTCAAATTGTTTTAAATGAAACTTCAAATACAATTCAAGTTGTCTATGGCACTTTTACTTTATCGTCGACTTTTGGAGCTAATACTTGTTCGGATGCATCAACAGAATCGGGGAATGTTGGATTATTAGGCGGTAATGCGGCTGATTTTAACATCCGAAAAGTCCTAAACGGAACCAATACATGGTCAACATCAACTGCAGGAACTGTAATTACTGATGTATGCAATTTGTCACCAACAAATATTCCATCATCGGGATTAACATATACTTGGACGCCCTCAGCACCTGTTGCTATGTCTTATGTGTCGAGCACAACAACATTAATTAACAATGGAGTTGGAATACCTCACCCCTCAACAAACAATCAAGTATTGCAAATACAGGTTGTAACTACAGGCACTTTAACTCCGCTATCAATTAGTTCATTGAGTCTATCAACCGGCGGCACTACGTCACCGTTAGTAGATTTAACAAACGCAAAACTTTATTATACAGGAATCAGTTCTATATTTTCATCAACCACTCAATTTGGCAGTACAATAACAAACCCGAATGGGGCAATTAATTTTTCAGGAAGCGCTTCTTTGCAAGAAGGCACGAACTATTTCTGGTTAGTATATGATATAGCTGCAGGCTCTATTGTTGGCGATCATATCAGTGGATGTTGTAATTCGATTGTAGGATCTGGAACAATGGGAACCAGAACTCCGACAGTAACATGTCCGGCCGGATTCCAATTAATATCACAACTTGGTACATGGACTTTATTATCTAACACACCGCCTCATGCTAATGGAGGAGGAATGATTTTACTATCTGATGGAACCGTATTATGCAAAACATTTTCCGGAGGTGCTGATGGATATGGAAACATTTACGATAAATTAACTCCTGATGCGAATGGAAGTTATGCGAATGGAACATGGAGCAGTATCGCTCCAATGATTAATACACGTTTATATTATTCATCACAAGTTTTAATGGATGGAAGATTATATGTTGCGGGTGGAGAATACGGAACAGGGCTTTCTGCAGGAGAAGTATATAATCCACTTACAAATACTTGGACACTTACACCGGCACCTGGAGGAAGTGTTAGTGATGCGAATTCAGAAATGCTTCCTGATGGAAGAGTATTACAAGCATTAGTTACAGGTTCACTTACGGGAACAAAAATTTATGACCCTATAACCAACACTTTTATTAATGGTCCAACAGCATTAGGAATTCACAATGAATCAGCATGGGTTAAACTTGCAGACAACAGCATCCTTTATGTAAATCGATTAAGCACAAGTTCAGAAAGATATATTCCTGCTACAAATTCATGGATTAATGATGCATCTGTACCTGTTTCGTTATATGATGCATTCGGACTAGAAACAGGAGGAGCATTACTTCTTCCTGATGGAAGAGCATTCTTTTTAGGTTCAACAGGACATACAGCATATTACACGCCAACTGGTAATACTAGTCCGGGAGTATGGACAGCAGGACCGGACATTCCGAATTTACAAGGCACACCGGATGCACCTGCAGCGATGATGGTAAACGGAAAAATTTTATGTACTGTATCTCCATTGCCAACTTCTGCAAATCATTTCCCTTCACCAACTTCATTTTATGAATTCGACTATGTGACGAATTCATTCACTCAATTAGGAGCACCGGGAGGCGGAACAACAACGAACATTGCATGCTATTTAACAAACATGCTAGATTTACCCGATGGAAATGTATTGTACTCACGACAAAGTTCATCTCAATACTATTTATATACACCAAGTGGGCAACCTGTTGCTTCAGGCAAACCAACAATATCAACCGTTACACCGATCACATGTACTGAATATACAATTACAGGAACAAAATTTAACGGAATCTCCCAAGGAGCAACATATGGTGATGATTGGCAAATGAATAGCAACTATCCATTAGTCAGATTAAAATCAGGAAGCAATGTCTACTATACAAGAACATACAATTGGAATAGTACAGGAGTAATGCGAGGAAGTGCACCTGACACAGCAAAATTCACCTTACCTGCGGGGTTACCAAACGGAACTTATTCATTAGAAGTCGTTGCAAACGGAATTGCTTCCAATCCTTATTCATTCAGCACTACTGTTAGTCCGACTATTACTATTGCATCATCAGCAGGCACAACAATTTGCACCGGCACATCAACTACGTTAACTGCAAACATCAGTAACGGAGGATCGGCACCAACATATCAATGGATCAAAAATGCTTCGATAATAAGCACGAGTAATTCACTATCAACTTCAGCAATTTCAAATGGCGATTCTATTAAATGTATAATGACATCGAACTATGCTTGTTTATCTTCAGGAAGTAATCCTGCAACTTCAAATACGCTGAATTTCACATCAAGCTATTGCACAGAAGATGTAAATGTAAAAGTCTTTATTCAAGGATTCTATAATCCCGCAGGAGATACAATGTATGCAGTACTTGATCCAATTAACTTACCAACAGTTGCAGATTCGATAACATTACAACTAGCGGATTCGGTTACACATACTATTGTTGCGCAAGACAAAAAACGAATCGACACACACGGTAATGGAACATTCCATTTCACAGGATTATTGCCGGGACACAGATATTATATCATCTTCAAAGGAAGGAATATTATTGAAACGTGGAGTAAAAATAGTTATTTGTTAACCGCTCCAACATTAAATATAGACATGACTCATTAATATGGGGACAAGACCAGCCCTCTAAAAGAAATTAAATAATCATATTTGCTAAGCCGATTAAATCGACAGAGATTTTCATTCCTTTATCTTGAATACTCTTACGATTGATAATAAATTTGTGGGATCGAATTAGTCCTGCAGGATTTACAATTGAAATATCAGCATCGTTTGATTTGAATTCGGGATCTTCTCTAACAAATAAAATTTGCATTGACTTTAAAGAAGACGCAAGGGTATTAGACAATGCTTCCTTTGTCTTTGGCAGATAAACCAACTGGCAATTACTAACATCTGAAATGTCGACATCTTTCACCAATATAACCTTCCCCGACATTTGTCGATTATTTACTAGGCGACGTAAGTCATCGGCAAACTCAATATCATCTACTACGCCAATAACAATAGCATGTTGGTCAACATACGTAGACCAACCAATGTATTTTACAAAAGAGTATACTAAAAGAGCTTTTGATTCATTTTTATCTGAGGTTTGAGCAAATGAAATATTTACAGCAAAAATAAAAAGCAGCAAAATTGATATATTCAATTTTGCTGCTTTATTTAGTCCCTTCCCCATTACTCCCCCTCTTAGTTAAGCCTCACAACTATTTTACCATAATCTGAGTGCAGAATTTGCCTGCTTCACCTGAAACAACTACCAGATATTTTCCGGCCATCATATTAAGATTCGGTTGAATCATAATTGAGTTAGTTTCTCCTCCTGTAATACTATATTGTTTACTATAAACTTTTCTTCCTAAAACATCTACTAAATCAACATTTACATTTTCTGTAACGTCAGAGAAATAGTCGGCATAGATTACTGAACCATCATTTGGATTTGGATATACAGAAGTGATTGTTGACTTAGTATTATTAATTCTCACCGAAACCACTTTGCAAATTTTAGAGTCACCATTAAAGTCAGTTTGCGATAAGCGGTAGAAGCTTATACCATTGAATGGAGTTGCATCTTTTGTTGTATAATTTTTCAATGTACTACTATTTCCTGCACCATCAACATCAACAACTTTTTCAAAGTGTACTCCATCTTTACTTCTTTCAACTGTAAAGAAATCATTTTCTGACTCAGAGAATGTAAACCAAGTTAATTCAACTTTCCCGCTTTTAGGTTCGGCTTTAAAGTCGCCCAATTCAATTGGCAGTGGCGAGCTATAGAATGATGTTGATCCAATATAGAAAGTATTTGTTAAGTTACCGGCAGTTAAACCTGTACGATTTACAACAGGACTTGTAACTGTACCTGATGTAGTACCATTAGTTCCAACCACTCCTGAAGCTAAAGTTATTCTTAAGTTAGCCAATGCCCCAACACAAGAAGCACAGAAAGATCTATTAGCACTTAAGTTATATGTACCACCGGCTAAACCATTAGCTGTAGAAACTGTCCATCCAGCATTGGTACGAATTTCAATGTTTGTACCTGCATCAAGGAAAGCTACACTTTGATTAGTTGGTGAATCTGAATAAGAAGACGAAACTGTACCTCCAGTTGTAGGAGCAACCGAAGGTGCTGTAACATAGAATGGAGAATATCCATTACCTGTATGATCACCAACTGGGAATAAGCCTCTAATATTACCATTAGCAATGGTTGTTGTATTGAACCAACGATTTAATGTCCCCTTCGACAAATATGCAGTTGCAGAACCTCCGGCTAATGTACCCGGATTAGCCACAGCAGTTCCCAAAGTAATTGTATTGGCAGCTAAATCAACGATTCCTGAAGTTAGTGTTAATGTATTACTTACATTGATATTTTGAGCAGCTGAAATCTGAGGTGCGCTTGAATAAGTATTATTCAATTGCAAACCATAAAAAGTTGTTGTTGCGGTACCACCTACAGATTGGGCAGAAGTTGAACCCACTAATTTAACTGTACCTGTTCCGGCAGTGAACGTACCTCCGCTTCTAGTAAAGTTACCATATAGATTAAGAGTTGTACCTGCTGTATATGTTCCTCCACTTTGAGATAATGATCCATTAATATTAACTGTAGCAGGAGCTGTAAATGTTCCTAATGTATGTGTTAAATCGTTCATGGTTACAGTTGCCACACTTCCTCCGAATGCCAACGCAGTAGAAAGTCCTTTATTTAGCACTACATTATTAAAAGTTATTGAAGATGATGTTCCATTTATTGTCTGTGCTACCGAAGCATCAAAAGTTGTAGTACTAGTTCCTGCATTAAAAGTTGCAGCTGTCGCTTTAGTAATATTACCTTTAAAGTTCATTGTTGTACCTGCTGTAAATGTTCCTGCAGTGAATGTTGCATTACCATTTATCACAAATGCATCTGCTGTTGTGAAATTCCCTTGTGTTTGTGTTAAGGAATTTACCGTTAGACTACTGATCGAAGGATCAACTGTCAATAATGAACCTGCAGTTTTATTAACTGTAAAATTGTAGAACGTTTCTGAACCGAAAGTACCTGCGATAGTTTGAGTACCTGTACCATTGAAAGTTGTTGTTCCTGTACCTACAGTAAATGTAGCACCGGATTGATGTGTCCAATCGCCACCCAAATTAAAAGTTGTACCCGGAGTAAATGTACCTGCTGATAAAGTATAGTTACCTGAAAGAGTTAATGTTGCCCCGGTGGCAGTAAAGTCTCCCTGTGTTTGTGTGAAATTTCGTGCAGTGATAGTTGCAATAGATCCTGTTCTACTAAGTGTTGTACCTGATGTTTTATTTACGACAACATCATAGTAAGTCTCAGAAGTTTTTGTACCTCCAATCGTTTGAGCATTGCCTCCAATAAAGGTAACAATTCCATTATTATGATTAAACGTTGCTGCAGTAGCATGAGACCAAGATCCAGTTAAAGTTAAATTCGCTCCCGCTGTAAAAGTTCCGGCTGTTAAAGTGTAAGTACCTACTACTGACATATTCGTTCCGGCAGTAAAGTTACCCGCAGTTAATGTGTATGTCCCATTTACATTTAATGTAGCAGGAGCGGTATAATTACCTTGTGTATTTGTAAAGTTGTTAGTTGCTACTGTAGTAACTGAACCTGAATGTGAAATTGCTGTCGCGGCTGTTTTATTTACAGTTAAGTTGTAAAATGTAATTGACGGAGTAGTTCCTTGTATACTTTGTGTATTTCCTCCTGTGAAATTTACAGTATTTAAACCCGGAGTAAATGTAGCTCCGCTTCCTTGCACCCAATCACCTTGAATATTTAAAGTAGTTCCAGCCACAAGAGTACCATTTACCATTGACAAATCACCTGAGATAGTTGCCGTTGTGCTTGTTGTAAATGTCCCTGTTTGAATTGCTACATCATTACTAACTGTTAACGTACCAGGTGCAGTAAAATTACCTTGAGTTTCAGTAATAGAATTTGCTGTAATTGTAGCAATACTTCCCCCAGCACTTAATGTTGTTCCTACTGTTTTATTTATTACTAAATCATAGAATGTTTCTGAAGTTCGTGAACCTGTTATTGCTTGAGCTGCGGTACCATTAAACGTAACAGTTCCATTATTATGGTTATATATTACAGTTACACCTGTAGCATGAGACCAGTTGCCCCCTACATAAGTATTTGCACCAGCATTAAATGTACCTCCATTTAAATTTAACGCTCCCGTTACTGAAAGTGTTGAGCCTGCTGTAAAAGTACCAACTGTAATTGTTAATGCTCCTCCTAAAGTTAAAGTTGTAGGAGAGGTAAAGTTACCCAGCGTTTGAGTAAAGTTATTTGCAGTAATTGTATTTACACTTCCTGAAGATGAAAGCAATATTCCCGTTCCCTTATTTACAACTATGTTATAGAAAGTTAAAGTACTTGCAGTTCCTTGTAGCACCTGTGTAGTTGTCGCATTTCTAAAGTTAGTTGTTGAAGTTAACGGATTAAATGTTGCCGAAGAACTCTGAGTCCAATCGCCATAAACATTAACTGTAGTTCCTGCTACTAATGTTCCGCCACTAAGCACTGCATTTCCATTAATTGTAAGTGTGGCAGGTGCTGTAAAATCACCGCCAATTTGAGTTAAATCTTGAGTTGTTATTGCAGTAACCGAACCTGTTTTTGTTAAACTAGAACCTAAAGTTTTATCAACAACTAGATTATAATATGCAATAGTTGTCTTAGATCCTCCAATTGTTTGGGCACCTGCTCCGTTATATGTAACTGTTCCAGTTCCAACTGTAAATGTAACACTACTTGAAATAGAAGAATTTCCTGCTATGTATAAATTAGCTCCCGCTGTAAAGGTTCCTGAACTCAAAGTAAAATTACCATTTGTAGTCATTGTTGCAGGAGCAGTAAAGTCACTTGTTGTATTAGTGAAATTATTTGTTGTTAATGCGACAATACTTCCAGTAGTATTTAAGAATGTACCGGATGTTTTATTGCTCGATAAATTATAGAAAGTTTCTGCAGTAGCGGTACCATTAATTGTTTGATTTGTGGTACCATTAAATGTAACTGTAGAAGTGTTCGGAGTAAATGTACCACCATTATTTGTCCAATCTCCCTTAACAGAAATTGTAGCAGGAGCACTCCATGTACCTCCATTTAGAGTTAACGCGCCGTTGATAGTAAAAGTAGTAAGCGTCCCAACAGAGAAAGTTCCTGAACTTACTGTCAAAGTCTGTACTGTCATAGTAGTAAGAGTACCAGAACCCGATAATGTTGAACCTGAATTATTCACAAGTAAATTATACAATGTTAGTGATGTTCCACTGCTGGTTATTGATTGACTAACATTCCCTGCAAATTCCACAGTTCCTTGTTGCGCAGTATATGTCCCGGAATTAGAAAATGCAACACCTGTACTTGCACCTGTCAAAGTCAGCTTGTGAGTTAACACAGAAGCTGTAGCATCGCTCATATTAAATGTAGAAGAAGTTCCGATTGTTAAACTCAACATTTTAAAATCTGCATTATTTAAAGGACGCAGTGTTTTAGTTACTCCATTATTCATTACGATATGAGGATAATTTGTATTTGGATAAGCCTTAAATTCAAACACAGATCCTGATGTTGTTCCTGCTGTACCAATTTGAATTGTTCCATCGGTTACTGAATAAGAAGTTAGGTTAGATCCACCTAGATCTACATCAGGATAAGTTGCACCTGAAGTACGATCTTCAATTACTATGCGACCACCTGTCATAGTTGTACTTCCTCCGGAAATATCGTTCAATGCAAATGTTGCTAAAGCTGTAGATGCTGTTCCTGTATAGATATATCCACCAGACATATTAAAATCAACATAATCTACACTGGTAGTCGGGTTATAATTAAATCCACCTCCCAAATATAATGATCCAGATGCCACAAATAATTGAGGAGTACCCCCATTGACCTTATATTGAAAATCTTTAGCAGTTGTTGACATTAATACACGAACTGTTCCACCATTAACATAGAGTTGCCCTGACAATACAACGTTAGACGCCGTTCCGGTCATTGTACCTGATTTACATAAATTCATAGTACCACTATTGACCTCAATAATCACATCATAAGGAATAGTCAAAGAAGTAGCAGAGCCTTGATTATGGCAGTCTGTTAATGTTGCTGAGTTATTATACTTCAATGTACCTCTTGTAAATGTGAAGTTATAAACGTTACCGGAATTAATACCTGTTATAAAATTATCAGATTGAATATCAACTACTGTAATTTTTGTTGCCTTATTAAAAGTTAAATCATAAATCGTAAATGTTCCTGAGCCTGACACTACGGCTGAAGAAGCACCTACAAAGCTTAACATCTTAGTAGATGCAGCTGTGTAGGTGCCTGAATTAGAAAAATTTCCCCCAATATTAGTATTCGCACCCGGGGTGTAGGTCCCCGATGCAATACTCAAATCACCATTAATATTAACTGTTGATGCCGCACCAGCTGTAAAATTACCGGTAGTCATACTTAAATTATTTACTGTCAAAGTAGTTGTACTGCCTGATACACTTAGTGTTTGACCTGCAGTAAGACTTAATGAAATATTATTAAACGTTTGAGAAGCAGAAGTTCCATTTATTGCTTGCGCTGAAGTTCCAACGAAGCTCACAGTACTTGATCCCGGAATTAAATTACCATTATTATTTGTCCAATTTTTTGCAACATTAATATCTCCATTTAAATTTAAATCAACACCGCTATTAATAGTAACGTTTCCGAAAGTGATAAGAGCTGTTGGAGTTATAGTTGTTGCATATGCAAAATATGTATTTGAAGTAGCATTTAATGTTAATGCACTTCCTGAATTATTGAAAACACTTCCAAAATAAATATCTTCGCCTGCCATTGTAACAAACGAACCTCCACTTAATGCATAACCTGCATTAAAGTAAATAGAGCCAGCTGTTCCACTATTTGAAATAGAACAAGAAGAGCTGCTTTGAGTTACTAAGCCATTAAATACGAAAGAACCATTTCCGGTTAATGAAAATGTAGTTGTTCCAGCTGATACTGTTGTTAAATCAAGAGCTCCATCAAAAGTGGCAGAACCTGTTCCTGTTACATTTAGATTAATTGCTTCGCCCCAAGTTAAAGAGGAAGTGTTCGAAAAACGAACACTTCCTGATGTAACATTAATTTCGCCTCCGTTAAATCCCCCCGGAATAACTTGGCCCATTACATTTACACTACCACCATTAACATTAAACTGAAATAAACTATTACTATTTGCACCATTAATATATAAGTTTCCTGAACCTCCACCTGCTGTGGTGATTGTTAAGCTATTTGTACCAGTTATTGTAACTAAAGCTGATGTTGAATTATCTCCAATTGTTAAACTTGCACAAACTGCGTTTACATCAACGGTTGCTACCCCATCACTCGGTATAATAACATCTTCCGAATTTGTTGGTTCATGACCGAGCGACCAATTGGCTCCATTCGACCAAGCCCCAACGTTGATCATTGTATTAGTAGTTGTAGCACTTACGGTTGAAGATAACATTACCAAAGCGGCAAATATCCATAAGCAACAATTTCCTATAGGTGATGTAAACGCAGCACGTGCATTCTTTACCTGAAATAAATTTTCCATATACATTTTATGTAACACTAGATTTTTTGTCTCCCTAACTGTTTTGAGGCACATCATATAATTCCATTCTTTGAGTATTTGAACGGAGTGAAAAAAGGGTGATCGAAAATTTTCGACAAACGGTCGATTTTGGGGGTTAAACGGAAAAAGCGGCGAATATTAGCCGAAAAAGTGGTAAGTAATCTATAAAAAAAGCTCACTTGGAAGTGAGCTTAAGAGCATATTTTAATTTCTCTTTATACGAGATTTAACTTTTTGTAAACCTCTTTTTTGTAGGTTTTTCCTATGGGAATTAATTGATCATAATAGGTGATCACATCGTCTTCGATATCAATAATTTTATCCTTTTGAATTAGGTAAGATCGATGAACTCGGATGAATTTTCCGGAACTCAATTTTTCTTCAATCGACTGCATTGTTGAGTGAACAACAATTTTCTCTTTAGCAGTATTTAAAGTAACATAATCACCTAAGCTTTCTACCCACAAAATATCATTCATTTCCATTTTGACAATGCTACTACCTTTCTTAATAAAAACAGAAGACTCATCAGAATAAGAAATATTCATTTTATCGTAAATATTTTTGACCTTCGAAATAGACTGAATAAATCGAGGTAAAGAGATAGGTTTAACAAGGAAGTCGGTTACATTATTTTCAAATGCATCGAAGGCATAATTTTTATGCATCGTAGTTAGAATTACAAAAGGAGCAGGTTTCGACATACTTTTTATAAAGTCAATTCCGCTGATTACCGGCATTTCAACATCCAAA
The DNA here is from genome assembly GCA_029547265.1 of Bacteroidota bacterium. GTDB lineage: Bacteria > Bacteroidota > Bacteroidia > AKYH767-A > OLB10 > CAINEC01. The sequence goes on along the minus strand of JAKPPP010000410.1, from coordinate 922 downwards.
AAGATCAGGTCAATATTATTCTGTGCAATAAATGAAAGTGCATCCACAGGGTTAGTAAAAGTTCCCATCAGATTTAAGTAACTTACATTTTTTACACATTGCTCAGTAGCCATCAAGGCTAGTTCGCTGTCATCGACAATTATACAATTCATAACCGTAATTTTAGTGGAGGTCCCAACTCCATTTTTAAAAAACTATTCAAACTACAAGCTTAAACTTTAATTTTAATTTTCAGATTATTATAATTCTAAAAACCACAAGTACTAAATACATATAAATCGCCGTTGGTTTTGTGCATCAGCGATTTATACCTTATAGCATGAAAATGCACGCAATGTTACGGCAAAATGCAATTTTATGCAATAATCATCCCGTTTTTTTCGAAAACTTCATCTTTATACAGTTCACAATAGCTATTTACTATGTTATTTACTTCAACAAATTTAGCATCGAGCTTTTCAAAGTCAGTAGTATTTAATGACAACAAATCCAATTCTGACAACATTTCTGAAGCAAATGGAATACTCATAATTGCAATTGATCCTCTGATATTATGGGTTAATTTTTGAATGCTGAAAGAATCTCTTGCAATCACTGCTGCATGAAGCTTAAACATTTTATCGGGAATAGTATTGATAAACACATTAATCATTTCACGTTCGAAAGCGGGATCACCATTTGACAAATTCTTTAAATAACTACCTTTCTTTCCCGGTGATTGGGTTAACGATGGTTCAATTACTGTTTTTAAATCTTCATTAAATTGACTAAAAGTCAAATTTGCCAATTTTTCATACAGCTCACTTTTGTTAATTGGCTTGGAAATGAAATCGTTCATTCCTATAGCAAGACATCTTTCCTTTTCTCCAACAATTCTATGTCCCGTCATTGTCAAAATTGGTATATCAAGACCCATTTCATT
>JAKPPP010000403.1 GCA_029547265.1 Bacteroidota bacterium | reverse complement strand
TCTGTGGTGGGTGATGAGTTATATGCTGCTTACTTCACTAGTATTCATCCTGATGATGTCGATGAAGTATCAAGTTGCATAAATCGATTATTATCTCAAGATATCCCTTATTCGGTTGAATATAGAATCACTACTGCTTCTGGATTAACTAAGTATATTTTATGTCAAGGTGCCCCAATTGTAGATAGTAATACTCAAGGCACGTATTCCGGAATTACTCAAGACATTACAGAGCGTAAAATGGCGGAGATCGAAATTAGCCGATATTCACAATTGCTCGATATGATTGCTGTTACTTCTGTTCGAATAAATTCTGATCCCGATCAAGAAGCAGTTGTTGTAAATTTGCTTGAACAAATCGGTAGAGCTGTTGATGTTAATAGAGTTTATGTTTTCCGTTCTCATAAAAACGACGACTCCGAAGGACTCTTTATGAGTCAACGTTTCGAATGGACTGACGGTTCAGTGACAGCAGAAATCAATAATCCGCAAATGCAAAACATGAGTTATTCGGATAATGCCGTTAAGGATTGTTTTGAGTCACTTGCTAATGGCGAAGTGGTAATGGGTAATATTGAGGATTTTCCGGAAGCTACTCAACGAATTCTCGATGGACAAGAGATTAAATCTTTACTTATCGTTCCTGTAAAAATTGATAATGATTTATGGGGCTATTTTGGATTTGATGAATGTAGAATTCCACGTCAATGGAAGAAAGCAGAAGTTTCTTTCTTGAAATCTGCTGCGTCTATTATAGCTAATGCAATAAAGCGCGACGCCATTCAATCAGCTTTGAACTTGAGTGAAATTACTTATAGCTCTGTTATTAGTGCGTTGTCGGAAGGTGTAGTTATTCATGATACTACAGGTAAAATTATTACTTGTAATAAAAGCGCAGAGGAAATACTTGGATTTTCAAATACGGAAATTGTAGGAAGCGATTGCAATAGTTCCCAATGGAATGTAATTGACCAAAATGGAGAGAATGTTTCAGGTAAAAATCATCCTGCATCTATAGCATTAAAGACAGGAGAACCTGTGCGTAATGTTGTTTTAGGAATTAAGAAACCTCAACAAATTTTATGCTGGATTTCAGTTAATGCAGAGCCTATTCATATGGCTGGGTCGAGCGACATGTCTGGTGTAGCTGTTACTTTCACGAACGTTACTGAACAATTTTATTTTGCAAAAGAGTTAAATAAATTATCTGCAGTAGCACGTACTACTTCAAATGCAGTAATTATAACTAATGCGGAATTTAATATCGAATGGATTAATAATGGATTCGAGAATATTTCGGGTTATTCGCTAAGTGATGTGCAGCTTAAAAATCCTTTTAATGTTTTAGTAAGTCAAAATACTGATAAAGATACCTTGCAGTTTGTTGAATATTGTGTTGCCCAACAGCGCGAGTTCTCTATTGAAATGATGTTCGCGTCTAAGTCGGGAGTAGATTTCTTCTTGCATTTGGAAGCTCAGCCTATGTTTAATGAAAAAGGTGATTTTACTAATTTCATTATTGTCGGAGCCGACCTCACCGAAAATAAAAAGAATGAGTTACTGATAAGTCGCTCATTGAAAGAGAAAGAAATTTTACTTGCAGAAATTCACCACAGAGTGAAAAATAATTTAGCCATCGTTTCGTCTTTGCTTCAATTGCAAATGCTTTATTCCGATGATGAAAGAATTCGCTCTTTGATGAAAGAAAGTCAAAGCCGATTGAAAAGTATGGCTTTAGTGCATGAAAAACTTTACGAAGGTGGCGATCTTTCATTGGTGAATTTCGGACAGTATATTGCTGAAATTTCAGATCATATTCGAAATGCATATCCAAATAATTCAGTCGATATTGATGTGCAGTTGAATGTAAATGATGTTCGTTTGAATATCGCGCAGGCTGTTCCATGCGGACTAATTATGAATGAAGTTCTAACTAATTGCTTTAAGTATGCCTTCTCCGGTCGCTTAGCCGGCTCAGTGCAAATTAATTTCGAAGAAAAGGGCGACTATTATTTACTTGAAGTTATTGATAATGGAATTGGATTACCTAGCGATTATGATATTACTAAAGTCAAAAGTTTGGGAATAACTCTTATACGAACACTTACATCTCAAATCAAAGGTACATTCGAACTATCTTCGAAAAACGGAACGCGTGTTGTGATTACTTTCCCTAAACAAATTCGTTAGTTATGAAAAAAGTAATGATTGTTGAAGATGAGCTAATCATTCAAATGGTGACGAAGCAAGTTGTACAGGAGGCAGGATTTATTGTTTGTGCTGTTACTGCAACTGGAGAGGAGGCAATTGATTTAGCCAAGCAATGTAATCCCGATGTGATATTGATGGATATTAAACTCGAAGGCGAGTTAGACGGTATTGATTCAATGATAAAAATTCGTGAGTTCTCTGATGTTCCCGTAATTTATGTTACAGGTAATTCTGATTCATACCATAAGAAAAGAGCAGCCGAGACGAAAATGTTCGGTTTCTTAGTGAAACCTGTCGATTTTGGTGAACTTATTAATACGATAAAAAAGTGCTGCGGTATTTAATCTACCGCAACAACTCCTTTTATTTCTGGTATCGCTTTAAGTAGCGATTGCTCTATTCCTGCTTTTAAAGTCATGTTACTCATCGAACATGATGAACATGCACCTTCTAGGCGAACTTTAACAATCATCTCGTCAGTCAACTCAACGAACGATACATTTCCGCTATCAGCTTCTAAATATGGTCTTAATTGCGAAAGCGTATCTTCAATACGGTCGATTAAATGCATATTGTTTTCCATGGGCTCCTTAGTTACTTACTGCTACCTGCTTCGTGGCATTAATAATCGCTATTTGTTGTGCAACGTTTCCTGCAATAGTTAATAATGATGCGTAAGCCGGACTCGATTCATCTAAAATGTCCGGGCGACCATTATCTCCACCTTCACATATACTTTGTACTAAAGGTAGTTCTCCTAAAAAAGGAATAGATAATTCTTTCGCTAAACTTCTGCAACCTCCTTTGCCAAAAAGGTAATATTTGTTGTCCGGCAATTCGGCAGGAGTGAAGTAAGCCATGTTTTCTATCATTCCGATAATAGGAACATTGATTTGTTCCATTCTAAACATGCCAATACCTTTTAAGGTATCAGCTAATGCTACTTGTTGTGGAGTGGATACAATTACAGCTCCTGTTAATGGCACCGATCCTACTAATGTTAAATGTACATCACCGGTTCCCGGAGGTAGGTCAATAAACATATAGTCTAATTCACCCCAATCTGCATCTGAAAATAATTGTTGTAATGCTTTCGATGCCATCGGCCCACGCCATACAATAGCTTGCGCAGGGTCGGTTAAAAATCCGATGGATAGTAATTTAACTCCGTGCTTTTCTACAGGAATCATGTATTGTTTGCCATCACGTTCGTTTACGTAGAGTTTTTCATTCTCTACGCCAAACATTATCGGTTGCGAAGGACCATAAATATCGGCATCGATTAATCCTACTTTCGCACCTGTTTGAGCCATTGCAATAGCTAAATTGGCAGCAACGGTTGATTTGCCAACGCCTCCTTTTCCTGAAGCGACTGCAATGATGTTTTTAACGCCTTTTAATAAATGATCTGCTGCATTCCGGTGTGATGTTACCTTGGCTGTCATGTTTACTGTTACTTCTGCGTCTTTGTCTACCATGTGGATAATGGCATTGCGACATGCATTTGCAATAAGTTCTTTCAATGGACAAGCCGGCGTGGTTAAAATAACCGTAAAACTTACTTTCTTCCCTTCAATTTGGATCTCATCGATCATGTTTAGGGTCACCAGGTCCTTTTTTAAATCCGGTTCTTCAACATGACTTAATGCTTCCAGTACTTGCTCACGTGTAATCATAATTTGGATAGTCTATAAATAAGAGTGTAAAGGTACTGCTATTCAAACAATTTTTAAAGATAAATTCCGTCACAAATTCATCCTAAAAATAAAAGCCCCGAATTACCGGGGCTTTTATTTTTATTTGTGATGCTTAGTTTGCTTTTTTAACTGCAAAAGCAGGGACATATCGTGTTATCATTGCATAACTTCCGAAGAATGCTGCATTGTAGAACAAATCGCCTAAAATGGTTCCTTTAAAGAAAGGAATTGCCATAATGTAGGTTTGTGCTAATCCAGATGCTGTATATCCATAATAACCTAATGCCCATACTCCGAAGTTGGTTAAAAGGAAGAATAAAACTGAACCTAATAATGAGGCAATAACGATGTTGTGACTTTTTTGACGCTCGCGAATCCAAAATCCTACCATAGTTACCAATGCCATGCTTCCGTATACCCAAACCATCTGATCGTGAAATCCGGTGCCTGAAGTAATTTGTAGAAGTATATCACTGAATAACATTGCTGCCATAGGAATAATGAAAGCCATTCTTTTGTCCTTAATATAGCTTCCTCCAAAAAGGCCTAAAGCCGCAATAGGAGTAAAATTCATCGGATGAGGTATCAGCCTGCTGCATGCTCCAATGAGGATAATTGCCGGAATCAGCAATTTCTTTTTGTCTGTGGATAGGTTCAATGTATTCATAGTATTATTCTGGATGCGAATATAATAGGAACTTGGGAGTTATTGTACTAAAAACTTGAAGTTGTATGCATTTTTTTTGCCGCTTACGTTCAAAATATAACAGCCTTTAGCAAGCGAATATGGAACTTTGATCACTTTTTCTTCAGTTGCTGATAAGTTTTGTTCGAATATGGTGCTTCCATTAGTATTCATTATTCGAGCAGTGTATTCAATTGATTCTAAATTGTTTATGAAAATTGTTGGGGTTGATTCAAGCGAATTGTAGTTTATACTTACTTCATCAATGGTATTTATTGTGGATAAGGAGGTAGTTGCGTTTACCTGTATATTATCAAAATCAGTAAAATAGTCGAAAGAGGCACTAGCCTTTGACGCAATAATTCTAACTTGAATGTTTTGTCCTGAAAAAGCACCCAGGTTGTAGCTTTTCGTAGCAAAAGCTGTACTTGTTATATGGTTTGAGACATCAATTTGTCCAATCAAAATGGAATTAGATCCGCTAATAATTTTTATTTCTATTTTATCATTAGCAGCCATCGTTATCGGAGAAGAGGGGTAAAGCGATGTTTGAACAATTCTGTAGTCAAAGGTTAATTGATCATTAGAATTCAATGGTCCAATTATCGGTGATGTTACTGAATCTTTTTGTGAAAATGTAGTCAATTGTTTGCACATTCCTTTGCTTGAATTTGTTCCATGCGTATCATACACCTGAAACCCTGCAATGCCGGTGGTCCATCCAACAGGTGTGCTAAATGATTGCATTAAATTAAAATTCTCTGAGAATGGATAGATTTGTGCATTCAGTTTTGAAGCAAATGCTAAGATTAAAATCAATAAGATTAGTTTTCTCAATTTTTTAATAATTATTAATGATTATTCCAGATTTTCCACGACTCTTCTGCCTGCTTTACCAGCATATCGTAACCGTTTTTTGTCATGGCTCCTTTCTCAGCCCCTTTCTTCAAAAATACTGTTACTGAAGGATTATAAACGAGGTCGATCAGCAAGTGAAATTTATCGATACCTGAATAAGGAATATCAGGATATGTTTCAGTATTAGGAAACATCCCCAATGGAGTGCAATTTATTATGATAGGAGCATTGCGAACATCGATTTGTCGAAGGTTTTCGTAGGCAATTCTGCCCGACTTATTACCCTGGTTTCTACTTACAATTTGATAGTCGATTTCTAGTTTCTCAAGGACAAATATCACTGCTTTAGTAGCTCCGCCATCACCTAATATTAATGCCGAAGTATGCCATGGCTTTAACAGCGGACGAAGTGTTTCTTTGAATCCGATCCAGTCTGTATTAAATCCTTTGTAATGTCCAGAAGGCATCTTCTTTAATACATTCACCGATCCTATTTCTTTACACTCTAGTGAAATTTCGGTCAAATATTCCAATGCTTTTTCTTTCCAAGGAATAGTAATATT
>JAKPPP010000179.1 GCA_029547265.1 Bacteroidota bacterium | reverse complement strand
ACTAATGTTTAAGCCGGAGAAATACGATACATTAATGATTCGTGATTTGATGCAACGAGCTCCTGCTGAACTGGAAATCAAAGAACCTATGTCGGCCGTAATGAAAAAGTTTGAAGACACGCAAGCATGGAATCTTCCCGTATTAGTAGGAATGAAATACGAAGGCTTTGTAAGTAAATCGGCTATCTTTTCAAACTATCGAAATCAGCTGATTGAAGACTTGGTGAAAGAATAATAAAATAAAAAAGGCCTCCCTAGGGAAGCCTTTTTTTATGGTTTGATTATACTTGATTAGTGCATTACAGTTACTTTTATTGTTTTCTCTGCATTCGGGCCTATAGCTTTTAAAAGATATAATCCAGGTTGGATTTTGCTAACAGGGATTTCGATTGTATTACTTCCGCTCGAAAATTTTTGGCTTGAAGTATAAACCGCTTGACCGAGTTGATTTACTAATTGAATTGAGTAATCAGCGTTTTTGTTTAACATCAAATGAAGAGAGATATTGCTGCTTGCCGGGTTTGGAGCTACAGTCATTAAGCTAATATCTTGTACTTCGTTTAGTCCAACACTCATTTCATCATATAAGCTTAGGTCGTCGAGCAATGCTTCAACTAAACTTCCTGCATTTGCATCTTCAGCAACAAAACGGAATGTTAATTCTGTTGCACCAGGGAATAGATCGTTCACTCTGAAAACAAATTGACGGAAGCTATGATCAGCAACTCTTGTGTTTTCCACGAGACTGTAATTTATTCCGTCAGTCGAAGCTGAAACTTGCCAGTAATCTGTTTTTGGAGTTGCTCCTTGGTCGTTAGTATACCATCTGTAATATTCAAATGTAGGATTGGTATAACCTGTTAAATCAAAAGTTGGCGATTGAAGAGTAGTTTTACCGTTGTCGATATCGTTACCTCCAGCTGCACCTAATGACGCGGCGCCTGTAACATAGCAAATTTGTCCACCCGGGGTATGTTGGAATCCCGGTTGAACAACGATTCCATTAACATCTGTTTGTTCAGGGACATTTTGTTCCCAAATTCCTGTTGTAGCATTATCGCCTGATAAACCTTCAGTCCAAGCCCCGGCGGCAAAGTCGAAATCTTCAGTAAACAATTTGTTAAATCCAACTAAAACATAGAATGGTAAATTAGGTTCGATATCATTTGCTCCTGAAGGTTGAACGTTGCTAACCGTTCCGTTAATATCTTCTATTCCGATATAATAAGAAATCACTGTGCCGTTTGGTTGTCCGGGAATCGTACCAACAAAATTATATCCTCCCATATCCGTAAACGTTAATGGTGTCCAGTTAGGATCGTTGTTGATTTTATATCCGCCTTTTAATCCTTGTAACGCCCAAGCGAATTGAACATTTGTAAGTGATGCGTTTAGAGTAATTGGAGTTTGATAAGAGGCATTTGTTATTGGAGTATGTGCTAATTCGGCATTTGATACCAGCGTTATTCCATGTAAAGCAAATGCAGGAACGATTGCAGCTGAGTTCGGTGTTCCATTGGTTAAGTCAGCATCATTATCATCGGCTTCTAATGCGTCGATTAATATGTCAGTGTATACTTGACCTTCAGATCCATCGGGACCATTAGCTAAACCAGCTAAAGAAGCAGTAAATAAATTCGCCATAGCAGATGTAGAACCCATATTTAACGCAGTTGACCACCATGCACCAGCAATAATTTCTCCATCGGCATGAACTTCGCCGGCTATATCTTGAGGATAAACTTTGCGTGTAGCTCCATTAACGAAATCATAATCGCGGACAAATGTATTTGGATCGGAAGAGCTGAATCCTAATCCTAATGTCGGTTCACTTGTTATACAAATTGCCCAAACATCGGAGTAACCTTCACCCATGCCGCCATTGCTAAAATTAACACCATGATCTGACCAATATAAATCTGAAATTCCATGTCCGTATTCATGATAAACAACATCACATACTTGCGACAAAGCATTGCAACCTCCGGCAGTAGTATAGAAGTTGATGCCACCATCATAAAATGCATTACATGTTCCATCAGTTCGATCAACTTTGACTGAAATTGGGAAGTCTAGTGCCGTGAAAGTCGACAATTTCGATTTCATAAAGTCATGAACGATATTAGTGTGATAGTAAGCAGTAATTTCTTGAATAGAATACGCGAGGTTCATATTTATTGTATTTGAACCATTATTTATTGTAGTAATAAGAGGGGTGATATTATTTCCGTTTTGTCCTAAAAACACTTGCGCCCATAAACCTTCAAGACTAAATGTAGCAGTGAATGGAGCGGCATTATTTAAGTTAATGAAGCCATTAACATCAGTATAATTTGTTCCTTGCGGATCATTTACTTTTATATACTGAAGGTTTAAAGTTTGACTTGGATTGTAAGGTTGGGTAGGGAATAGAGTTCCAGTAACATTTATTTCTGATGCGAAATGCTCAACCTTATTTTTTCTGTAGAGAATAGTTCCGTCATTCGCATCAACTAGTGTATAATAATTTGCCGGAATATTATCGGTCCCTATAGTTTTTACTGTAAGCTCATAAACTAAATGATAGTTGTTAGAGTTGCCTGATGGTATTGGTAGAATTTTTAATCCTCCGTTATTTATATTTATAATTGAGTTTGTAATTCCGTTCAATGATTTTTGAGCAGCATTAGTACTTGATAAAGCAGGAGTAGTTGAAATTTGAATGTCGTCGTAAACGTCAGCACCAAACATTATAGCTCTGTAATCTTTAGTGATTTTAACAGTCGCACGACTCCATAATACTTCAAGGCCGTTATAGGTTTGAATAAAGTTAGGTTGGTAATATTTCTCTGTTTCAGTAAACTTCCCGGCAGAAACTAACTGTACATTAGAAGGAAACCATGCACCTGCATAAGAATTCAAAAAGTAACTCGCTGCAGCTTCGGGCGATAAAGAAGGAAGTTGAATTGGTGTTCCGAATGCGCGGTGAGGTTTTTGATTCGATTCATTGAATTGAACCCACCAATCTCCGTGTTGTTGCTTAAATGATTTCCATTCTATTGTCGAACGCAGTCTTCGTTGAACAGCATCATCAGGTTTGCTTTTGTTGTTAGTAATGAAACGTTTGGTTAATGCATCATCATTATGCAAGATTCCACTGCTTCCATATCCAAATGGCGACAATAGCAGGGCAACTGCAAGTAGGTAGATTTTTTTCATATGTTTTGGCTGTAAGGGCTAAAACAAACATAGGAAAAAATTATCAAAAGAATATTTAATGAGTATAAAGGAAAGTAAAGGTTTGGTAAAAAGAATGCTTCACTTTCTAAGAATTTCCATGATCTTACTAAGATTGGGTTCAATAAATTGGTAGTTACCTTGATGTCGGAACCATGTAAGTTGTCGCTTAGCATAGTTGCGGGTATGTTGTTTAATAAGTTCTACGGCCTCGTCAAGCTTGTATTTTCCGTCGATATAATCGAACATTTCTTTATATCCTACTGTTTGCAGCGCAGGATTAGATTTGTATTCGTATACCGATTTTACTTCATCTAAGAGACCCTGTTTCATCATTAAATCTACTCGATGATTTATTCGAGAGTATAACTGTTGGCGGGGGATATCTATGCAAAAGGAAATTGAATTGTATCGTGGGATTTCAGGTTTACTGCCTATTAAGGAAGAATATGGTTTGCCTGTAAATCGGATTAATTCAATAGCTCTTATTACTCGTGCATGGTTATGTAAATCGACTTTCGCAGCGTAATCCGGATCGTTATTTCTCAGTTCGGTAACAAACGATTCTAGACCTTTTGTTTCAAAATCGCTTTTGGTTTCTTGTCGAAATGAAGCGGGGATATGTGGAAGATTGTCGAGTCCTTCGATAAGAGATTTAATATATAATCCAGTGCCACCGGCAACAATTATATATTCTTTTGTTTTTGATAAATCAGAAATTATATCATCGGCGATTGCCGTAAATTTTCCGGCATTAATGGAATCCGAAACGGAAAGGCAGTTGATGAAATGGTGTTTAACTGAATTTAATTCTGCTGTTGAAGCTTTGGCGGTGCCAATAGATATTTCTTTAAAGCACTGACGTGAATCGGCTGAAATTATTTCAGTATTTAGCGCTTTAGCCAATTCAATAGCAAGTCCCGTTTTACCGGAAGCCGTTGGTCCGCCAATGACAATTAAAGTAGCCAAATTGATTTGTTTTACGTTATTGTGGGTATAAAAAACAAACCACAAAGCCTTTCGGAACTTTGTGGTTTGTGAATGAATTTAAATTCTATTAATAATCATCTTGCTGATC
>JAKPPP010000384.1 GCA_029547265.1 Bacteroidota bacterium | reverse complement strand
GTTAACGAAGTTAATTCGTATGTAAAAGGAATTTTAATAATGATGTCCGTTCCTTTACTCGGAATCGAATTAACATCAATGGTTCCCTTTAATAAATCGATTAGTGACTTTGTAATAAACAATCCTAAACCGGTACTTTCTGTTTGCTGCGACTCTTTATTCTCAAATCGACCAAATAATTTCTCCTGTTGCTTTAATGACATTCCGATTCCCGTATCAATGATTCGCAATTCAAGAATACCATGATGATCATTTACGGGATGAAAATCGCTTTGCAATGAAACAGTACCTTTATCAGTATACTTGATAGCGTTTCCTGCGAGGTTTAACAAAATTTGTTTGAGACGTAATGGGTCTCCGGAAAGTTGGACGGTATCGGCGACCGTATTCTTTATAACCAACTGTAATTGTTTTTCATTAGCTTTAGGAGAAAGAATAGCGGTGACATCCTCCAAAATATTATGAGTAAAGAAAGGCTGTTGCGACAATTTTATGCTACCCGATTGAAGAGAAGCCTCATCAAGTAAATTATTTAACAATGACAAAAGATGAGAAGAAGATTGATGAATAGCTTTAACAAATTCCTCGCGCTGAGCATGAGAAGGCTTTTTCAATAAGATAGAAGACAATCCGCTGACGGCGCTTAAAGGCGAACGAATTTCGTGGCTCATGTCAGACAGAAAATCCTCCTTCGCCTTAGTCAATTGCTCTGCTTTCATACGCGCGGCATCCAAAGCAATACGCGATTTACGAGCCTTTTGCATATCGCGATAGATAGCCACCATCAAAAGCAATAAGATAAGAGTTCCTACCGAAGAAAGAAGAAACAGTTGTTGTTTAAGCTCTTCGCTGGCACGTTTAACACTACTAACGTTATCGGCTATCCGAATTACTGAAATCCTTTGTAAGTCGTTAATTTCACTTTGTAACTGAGATGATATTGCTTCATCATCGCGGAGTAGCAATAACTCACGATCAGAGAGCGACTTCAACTGTTCGTTTCCTTTTACAGAAGCAACCTTCAGTTGGGATTTGAGGTCTGCTATTGACTTTTTAGAAGTAGATATCGAATCGCTAAGTTGTTCTTCACGAATTTTACGTGCTCTGAATAAGCGACTAAAAAAGCTTCTTCTTTCAGCTGGCGTTGCCGTTTTTATTTCCGGTTGTTGTAAAGAATCGATTGTAGTAAACGTTTCCTCGAGCACTTGAGTATAACGAAGCGACATTAGTTCGGCATACAAATTCGTTTTACGAAACAGCAAACGATTTACCTGTTGAATTTTA
>JAKPPP010000380.1 GCA_029547265.1 Bacteroidota bacterium | reverse complement strand
TCGGTTTTCTCAGGGAATTTTACAACTATAGTAATCGCGTTAGTTGCTGCCTTCTGCTCACAAAATGCATGGTCAGTAAGAATCTCTTCGATGTTCTTCTCCACAATATTTACCCATCGCGGATCAGTTGGCAATTTTAAGCGAAACATATATCTTTCTCTATCTTAATAATTCAACATTTCTTCGAATACAACACTTACTTTGTCGGCATTCGGAAGCATTGTAAATTCAAGTGTACTATTCAACGGAATTGCAGGCAGATTTTCGGAACCGACAACACGAACAGGAGCATCCAATTGATGGAAACAATGTTGAGATATCCTTCCGGCAATAGCTTGTGCGAATGAATTATTATATGGCTCTTCAGTCAACACAATACATTTTCCGTGCTTGCGTACCGATGCAAATATTGCTTCTTCGTCGAGCGGAGCCAGCGTTCTTAAATCGATAATTTCAATTTGTCCGGGATAGTTTTTCGCAGCATTTTTAGCCCAATACACTCCCATACCATAGGTTATAACGGTAAGGCTATCCGAAGATTTTCCGGCTTCTACTTCTTGCACAATTCTAGCTTTTCCTAGAGGAAGAATATAATCTTCTGAAGGCTCTATCGTTTTAGCATCTTCAGTTCCTTTGATCTTCGACCAATACAATCCTTTATGCTCTAACATCACCACCGGATTAGGATCATAGTATGCTGCTTTCATCAAACCTTTTAAATCGGCTCCGGTACTTGGATAGCAAATCTTAATTCCGCGAATATTAGTCAACACACTTTCAACACTGGATGAATGATATGGTCCGCCGCTACCATAAGCTCCAATCGGCACTCTGATAATTGCGCTTACCGGCCATTGTCCGTTGCTCAAATAACAAGAGCGACTTACCTCTGTAAACAATTGATTTAAGCCAGGCCAGATATAATCTGCAAATTGCACTTCAACAATTGGCTTACATCCTGCCGCACTCATCCCTACTGTACTTCCAATGATGAAAGCTTCTTGTATCGGCGTATTGAATACTCGATTATCTCCAAATTTCTGTGCTAGTGTTGCGGCTTCTCTGAATACTCCACCTAATCTTCCTCCTACATCTTGTCCGTATAACAAACATTCAGGATGTTTAGTCATCAACTCTTGTATGGCGAAGAGCGCACAATCAACCATTACTTTCGGTTCATTGCCTGCAGGAGCACGTTCACCTGTTTCAGTAACAATAGGTGTTGGAGCGAAGTCATGTTTAAATAAATCTTCGGGACGAGGGTCCTCTGCTTGTGTAGCTTTATCGTAATCAGCACGCACTTCAGCCCATGCTTCTTCTTCAATTGTAATTAATTCAACTTCAGTATAACCTAAATCAAGCATTCGCTGACGAAACTTCGGCAATGGATCACGTTTAGCTGCATCTTCTAAATCATCACGATACCACTCTTTTCGAACTCCTGAAGTATGGTGATTTAAAAGAGGAACTTTAGCATGAACTAACCAAGGACGTGCTTCCTGACGAACAGATGCAATGATTCGTTGTAAAGTATCATAACAAGTAATAAAATCAGTTCCGTCTAAACTTACAGCTTCAAGTCCTTTAAAGCCTTGAGCATATTCGTAAGCATTCATCGCACGAGTTTCTTTCGACGTAGCCGAAATATCCCAGTCATTATCTTGAACTATATATATAATCGGAAATTGTTTCAGTGCAGCCATCTGAAAAGCTTCAGCAACTTCTCCCTCTGTAACAGAGGCATCACCAAGTGAGCAAATCACAATAGGATTTTCAGCATCACCAATATTCAACAATCCTTGTTTTTGCATGTACTGTACTCCCATCGCAACGCCGGTGGTAGGAATAGCTTGCATACCTGTTGCAGAACTTTGATGAGGAATTTTAGGCATTCCATCGCGCTTCAAGCTCGGGTGACAATAATACGTTCTTCCTCCACTAAATGGATCATCTCTCTTTGCCATCAATTGCAACATCAATTCATACGGCTTCATTCCGATTCCAAGCATCATACTGTCATCACGATAGTATGCACTTAAATAATCTTGTGCTTTTAACTGTAAAGACACTGCAAGTTGAATGGCTTCATGTCCACGACTTGTAGCATGAACATATTTAGCTGTAACTGCTGATTTCTCCTCGTAAAGTACCGTCATTTCCTTTGCGGTACACATTAATCGGTAGGCTTTCTCTAAGACGGCCGCTGAAACGGGACCCGCTATTCTTTCTGCTGTTTGCGATGACATGCTGCAAAAATAAGAAACTCCCCCCTTTAATTCTCTCTTTAATTGAGGTTTCGTTCGCGATAACCTTTTTGTAAGATTTTCGTAGAAAATGGTCGAATTCCAATATGTTGCTAATTAACAGCAAACAGTGTAAAACAATACCCTCCACCGTATCGCTTATTGGTCCCTTAAGATGAAATTTGTTATCCAACGATTCCCCCCACTATGGAAAT
>JAKPPP010000346.1 GCA_029547265.1 Bacteroidota bacterium | reverse complement strand
ACGTAAGATGTTACTAAGCATCGATCGTGGCTTCGAGAATGAAGAAGGACAGGACATGACATTAGAAGTTCGTTCCGATGGACCGAGTCCTGATGATGTGATGATGAAAAAGCAAAAAGTTCTCATGATGAAAGATGTGGTAGAGAAATTAAAACCACGCTACCGTCGTCTTGTAGAATTAAGATACTATCAAGAATTATCATACGAAGAAATTTCAGAAGAGCTAAACCTTCCACTTGGAACGGTAAAAGCCCAGCTGTTCAGAGCAAGAGAGTTTCTGTATCAGATCATGAAGAACTCGGAGTATGTATCACATTAAAAAAAAGCCCTGCATTCGCAGGGCTTTTTTTTTAATGTGAGGTTAATGAGTTTAGGGTTAATGAGTTTAGGGTTTAAGGTTTAGGGTTTAAGGTTTAGGGTTTAGGGTTCGGCGAAGCCGATCATTGATGGCGCACAAAGAGAGCTAAGATTGGAGGAGTACAGTGGATCTTTCATTCAGTAAAGAATAATCGGGCGCAACTCTTTATTAGCATCTATTGAACTACTTTTGCGGCATGGATCAACAACCTGAATCAACCGAATTGCTGAAAACGTACTTTCCTTCATTAACGGAAGGGCAGTTGCAGCAATATGATAAGTTGGTGACATTATTTATTGAATGGAATGAAAAGGTGAATTTGATATCTCGAAAGGATATCGATCATCTGATCAGTCGACATATACTGCATTCATTAGCCATTGTTAAGGCAATTCGATTTGATCCCGGAGCACGTGTGATGGATATTGGAACGGGAGGGGGATTCCCCGGAATTCCTTTAGCCATTTATTATCCCGAAGTTAAATTTACGCTGGTCGACTCAATTGAGAAGAAAATAAAGGTTGTAAAAGACTTAGTGGAGCAATTGGGTCTGCAAAATGTTACGGTTATCCGCGGCAGAGCCGAAGAGCAAGCTATTCAAGTAGATTATGTAGTGAGTAGGGCTGTAGCACCGATGAACGACTTGGTGACATGGTCGAAGAAACAATGCATCTCCGGACAAAAAGGAAGTTTGCCAAACGGATGGGTGGTCCTAAAAGGCGGCGATTTGAAAGAAGAACTGTTCGATTTCAGGAAAATTGTCGAATTAAATCCAATCCGCGAATATTTCAAAGATGAGTTTTTCGACACCAAACAAGTGGTTTATTTGCCTCGCCAAGTGCTATAAATCGAAAATAATTTAAAAGTTAGTCAAAAATAATTTGTAAATAATTGATATACAGCGGCTATAGAGTTTCAGGAATCTTTCATGAAAATTACTCAGGTTATTTTGAACGAAATAGATTTTTATTATCTTTGCCCTCCCTTATCGAATAATATTAAAAAACAGTCATGAAAAGGACATTTCAACCCTCGTTACGTAAGCGCAGAAATAAACATGGATTTAAGAAGCGTATGAGCTCGGCTAACGGCCGCAGGGTATTAGCTGCACGTCGTAAAAAAGGTCGTAAAAAATTGACAGTATCTGACGAACGTTCTTGGAGAAAATAATCTCCGGAAATTAACATATACTACTACGGGCATCTTGATAATCAGGATGCCCGTAGTTATTTTATTAACAGTTAGGGTTTTTATAGTCTTTTTTTGACCACTTTTATGTAGTTTTGCCAAACTCTAATTTATAGCATGAAGCTACCGGTTACATTCGTTAATTCGTTGAAAACCAGGTGGCTATTTTTGTGCCCGTTCGTATCAAAACCTATCACCCATGCCACGCGACAATTCGATTAAATCCGTTCTAATTATTGGAAGTGGTCCGATTATCATCGGACAAGCTTGTGAATTCGATTATTCAGGTAGCCAAGCCGCTCGTTCTTTAAAAGAAGAAGGTATTGAAGTGATTCTGATTAATTCGAATCCCGCTACCATCATGACTGATAAAGTGACCGCAGATCACATTTATCTTCAGCCTCTTACGAAAAAATCGATAGCGGCCATTTTAGAAAAACATAAAGTAGATGCCGTACTTCCTACGATGGGAGGACAAACAGCATTGAATTTGGCAATCGATTGTCAGAAAGCCGGACTATGGGATAAATACGGTGTCCGCATTATTGGTGTTGATATTGAAGCCATCAAAACAACCGAAGACCGCGAACGTTTCCGTCTTCGAATGTTAGAATTAGGAGCAGGAGTTTGTAAAGGCCGCACAGCAACATCATATCTTGAAGGAAAAGAAATTGCCCAAGAGATCGGATTTCCATTAGTTATTCGTCCTTCTTTCACTTTAGGCGGAACAGGTGGAGGATTTGTCCACACCCAAGAAGAATTTGACAATGCCCTGAATTTCGGATTACATGCATCGCCGATACACGAAGTATTGGTAGAGCAAAGTATCATGGGCTGGAAAGAATATGAATTAGAATTATTACGTGACAGCGATAGCAATGTAATTATCATCTGCTCGATAGAAAACTTCGATCCGATGGGTATTCACACGGGAGATTCTATCACCGTTGCACCGGCCATGACACTCAGCGATCGCTGCTATCAGAAGATGCGCGACCTTGCAATAAAATGCATGAATGGCATCGGACAATTTGCAGGAGGATGTAATATTCAGTTCTCGGTAAATCCCGATAACGAAGATGAGATCATCGTAATTGAAATCAATCCCCGTGTATCACGCTCATCAGCTTTAGCATCGAAAGCAACAGGATATCCTATTGCGAAAATCGCTGCCAAATTAGCTATCGGATATAACCTCGACGAATTACAAAATCAAATTACAAAGAGTACATCAGCATTCTTCGAGCCTACTATAGATTATGTAATTGTGAAAGTGCCGCGTTGGAACTTCGATAAATTCAAAGGAGCCGATCGTCACCTAGGATTACAAATGAAATCGGTAGGCGAAGCAATGGGAATCGGTAGAAGTTTCCAAGAAGCATTGCAGAAAGCTTGTCAGTCGCTCGAGATAAAACGCAACGGACTTGGAGCCGACGGAAAAGAATTAACGAACCAAGAACAAATCCTCGACAGCTTAAAGAATCCGGGATGGAATCGACTATTCCATATCTACGATGCCTTTAAGATGGGAATTCCTTTTAACACCATTCGTAAATTAACAAAGATCGATCCTTGGTTCTTGAACCAGATAGAAGAACTGGTAGAATTAGAAAGAGAAATAGAGAAATACACTCTAGAAACTATTCCTTACGACTTAATGCTTGAAGCCAAGCAAAAAGGATATGCCGATCGTCAGGTAGCACACTTACTAAGATGTTTAGAAAGTAAAGTGCATGCGAAACGCAAAGAAATGAATATACATCGTGTGTATAAATTAGTAGATACATGTGCGGCAGAATTCGAGGCGAAGACACCATATTACTACTCAACTTTCGAGACAGAAAATGAGTCGAAGACGAGTGATAAAAAGAAAATTATTATTCTTGGTTCGGGACCAAATCGTATCGGGCAAGGAATTGAATTCGACTACAGCTGCGTGCACGGAGTGTTAGCTGCGAAGCAATGCGGATATGAAACCATCATGATTAATTGTAATCCTGAAACAGTTTCAACCGACTTCGACATCGCCGATAAATTATACTTCGAACCGGTGTTTTGGGAACATATTTACGACATCATCCAGCATGAAAAGCCGGAAGGAGTAATTGTTCAGTTAGGAGGACAAACAGCATTGAAATTAGCAGAGAAACTCGATAAATACGGAATCAATATTATCGGTACCAGCTTTGCATCGCTCGACCTTGCAGAAGACAGAGGAAGCTTCTCGACACTTCTTAAAGATCTAAATATTCCTTATCCGAAATTCGGAGTAATAGAAGATGCTGATGAAGCAGTGTTAATGTCACGAACACTAGGATTTCCACTCTTAGTTCGTCCTAGTTATGTATTAGGCGGGCAGAGCATGAAAATTGTAATCAACGAGCAAGAA
>JAKPPP010000171.1 GCA_029547265.1 Bacteroidota bacterium | reverse complement strand
GTTACTGCAGGATTAGAATCACTTTATGAAATACCATTTTCCGATGGACGTGGTCGGGTGTTATATACATTTGGAGTAAAACATACTACTACCGATAAATACACTCAACAAGCACAAGGTGGACAGAATGGACCGCTTCCTTATGTTTATTACGATTTTGATAAAGATGATATTCGTCGTGATATTACTTGTGTGCCTTATGAATGGACAAATGGCAAACAAGTGCCACGCAAACTGAGTTCGTGGTGTTTTGGAAAATTGCGTTACGAATGGATGAAAAGAGTGGTTACTTCAACCAATGATGACGGAGTAAACTGGCAATGCATGCGTTATGCCGATATTTATTTAATGGCTGCTGAAGCAATTAACGAACTTGATGGTCCGGAAGCAGCAGCACCTTATTTGAGAGAAATTCGCAAACGGGCTTTCCCAAATAATCCTGAAAAAGTTGACGCTTACATGGCAAGTGTAACCACAAGCAAAATAGCTTTTTTCAATGCTATTGTCAACGAACGTGCTCTTGAGTTTTGTGGTGAATCGTTGAGGAAGGCCGATTTGATTCGCTGGAATTTACTTTCTACAAAAATGAATGAAGCAAAAGCTAAACTCACCCGACTTGCTAATCGTCAAGGCGAATATGCCGACCTACCTGAAAAAATTTACTATAAAACAGCCAGCGATGGTGAATCGCTTATCATATACGGATTGGAGCATGGACATACCGATACCGAAGGAGCGGCTTTAAACTACGAATCGAGCAAGGGTTGGTTTGTAAGCAATGGTGTCAACACCTTAACTGATGATAAAATTAATTCTCTTTTTCAAAGAGATCCAGATACTCGTCAATTTTGGCCCATATGGCAAGTGTTTATCGATTCGAGTAACGGCTTGCTGAAAAATGATTATGGCTATTAACTAACCTTATTAAATTCTACAACATGAAAAAGATATTTAAAAATATTCCTATCCTATTTAGTTTATTGATTGTCTTCACTGTAAGTTCATGTAAAGATGAATTACCGGAAGAAATTACAGAATTGGTGACAGACCGATTGTTCTCTCCTGTTGGTGTTGAAGCAAAAGTGATAAACAAAACACAGGTGGTTCTTAACTGGACAAAAAATCCAAAGGCAGAAAGTTATGTAATTGAAGTATATGAAAATGACAGCTTGACATTTGCTGGAAGTCCAGTAATGATTTTTACTAATATTACGAATGATGATATTCCGGATACCATTAAGAGTGGATTGATAGGAGCAACGCAATATTCAGTACGTATCAAGGCGGTGGGAAGTGAAATTGCAGAATCGAAATGGAGTGCTGTATATTTTAAAACGGGCGAAGAACAAATTATGAACGCCGTATCCGAAGAATCGGTTTCAGCACACAGTGTAAAATTGACATGGAAAGCCGGAGAGACAGCTACGAAAATTATTTTAACGGCTGGCCAAAGTACTTTAGAGCATGTGGTAACGGCAGAGGAAATAGCAGCTGGAGAAGCTACCCTAAGCGGATTGATTGAAGATACCGACTATACTGCCAGGCTGATGAAAGATGACAAAGTACGCGGAAGTGCTACTTTTACTACCAAAATTGATTTAAATGCAGCAAATACCATTGTTGTTCATCCTGATGAAGATTTGGTTGTTGCTATTCAGGGTGCAGCTTCCGGCAGCAGAATTGTGTTAGTTGCCTCAGACGATGGAAGCAATGAATTTTTAAAAAGTGCCGGTCAAACAATTAATATAGACAAAGGTATCAGTATCAGAGGATATTTGAAGAGCAATAAACCTACTCTTCATATGC
>JAKPPP010000337.1 GCA_029547265.1 Bacteroidota bacterium | reverse complement strand
CCCAGGCAATGGATCAACGGCATTTTGAACCTTTTGAATACGTCGTTCTCCATTGGTATATGTCCCGCTTTTCTCGAGAAAAGAAGCTCCGGGAAGAATTACCGTAGCATACTTCGCTGTTTCTGTTAAGAACAATTCTTGAACTACTAATAATTCAAGATTATCCATAGCAGCAATTACTTTATTCGTATTCGGGTCCGTTTGCACAACGTCTTCACCCATCAACCAAAGTGCCTTTAATTCTCCTGCGATTGATGCATCAAACATTTCAGGAATCTTTAGTCCTTTACCGAGTGGAATTGATCGCTTGTAATAATCTTCGTATAATTTATTTATCTCCGGATCGTAAGCATTCATATATCCCGCACCTTGATGCGGCTGACATCCCATATCGGCAGCGCCTTGAACATTATTTTGTCCGCGTAATGGATTAACTCCAACACCCTTTCTTCCGATATTTCCAGTAATCATGGCGAGATCAGAAATAAGCATCACCGTAAATGTCCCTTGAGTGTGTTCGGTTACTCCAAGGCCGTGGAACGACATAGCATTTGGCGCCTTTGCATAAGCAATAGCAGCCTTACGTACTAACTCTTTATCCACTCCGGTAATCTTCTCCATCTCAACCATATCCAATTTCAGAATATGAGAACAGAAATCAACGAATCCTTCAGTACGGTTCGAAATAAATTCTTTCGCTTCTAATTTTTCGGTTATAATATAATACAACATCATATTCAACAAAGCCACATTTGTTCCGGGCTTTAATTGTAAATGATAAGTTGCGAACTTAGCTAATTCAGTGCGTCTTGGATCGACAACAATTGTTGTCTTTCCTTTTAATGCATGTTGCTTGAGTTTAGCGCCGGTAACAGGATGTGCATCGGTTGGATTCGCTCCTATTACTAAAATACAATCGGTATATTTTAAATCTTCAATTGAATTTGTTGCAGCTCCGGTACCGAATGCTTTTTGCATTCCAAGAGCTGTTGGAGAATGGCAAACACGAGCACAACAATCGATATTATTGGTACCGATTACAGCACGAATAAATTTCTGCATGAGGTAATTCTCTTCGTTCGTACAACGAGCTGAAGAAATTCCTGCTATTGAATCGGGACCATATTTCTGACGTATTTCTGTCAATTTATCTGCAATAAAGTCATACGCTTCATCCCAAGTAGCTGGTTCTAAATTTCCATTGCATCGAATCAAAGGAGTACGAATACGGTCGGGATGATTATAGAACGAAAAGGCAAATCTTCCTTTCAAACAAGTATGTCCTTGATTTACTTCTGCATTATATGGCGCTTGAATTGATTTTACTTTACCATTTAATACAGAAACCTCAAGATTACATCCAACCCCGCAATAAGTACAAACAGTTCTTACTTTTTTATCAGCAACAATCGATTTCGATTCGAAAACGTCACTGATAGCTGAAGTTGGACAAGCTTGAGCACATGCTCCGCAGCTTACACAATCAGATTCGAAAAAAGAATTATTATAACTTTTTACGATATGACTATCGAAGCCTCTTCCGGCCATCGTCAATACAAATTCCCCTTGCACTTCATCACAAGCACGAACACAACGGAAACAATTGATG
>JAKPPP010000317.1 GCA_029547265.1 Bacteroidota bacterium | reverse complement strand
TCTTTCAGTAGCAATGGACCATCATACGATGGACGCGTAAAACCTGATGTAGCAGCAGTTGGCGGTGGCACATTCTTATATATGCCATTTCAACCAGGGGTTACACAAGGAAACGGCACTTCATTCTCGGGACCAATAATGGCCGGAGCTGCAGCATGCTTATGGCAATCATGGCCTAGCAGATCTAACATGGAAATTATTCAAGCAATTAAAAGATCAGCAAATCAATATTCAAATCCTGATACATTATTAGGATATGGCATTCCGAATTTTGCAACAGCATATAGTTTATTAAGCCTAGGAGAAATCAATGTTCCATCGTCAGAAATTCTTCATATCTATCCGAATCCTGCTCTGGAACAATCATCAATAAATGCGATTTATAAATCGTCTGATACCGGATCTGCATCTATCCAATTATTAGATATGGCAGGCAGATTGATCGAAAGCACTAGTCAATATATGATCATCGGATATAATAAAATCGAAATAAAAACACCTGCAGCTAAAGGCATTTATATTTTACGCGTAGCTTCAGATAATGGAGAAGTAAGTAAGAAGTTTATTAAAGAATAATGAGATTATCTCTCAAAAAAAAGAGGTCTGTTAATAGCAGACCTCTTTTTTTTGAACTTATATTTTTTTTAGAAATGACAATCGCCACCCATTGCTCGAACTACCAAGAAATACAAGGTTAAAATACAAGCAAGAAAATAAGGAACTAAAGATGCTGCTCCGGTATAATCTTTCGTAATTCTTTGTCCGAAGATCAACATAATTATAGTTCCTGTCGATGCCCATGCACCCATCAAAGCAATTTTTGATCCGCATGTAAACATCACCTGAAAGAATCCTGCGCTTGATAGAAGTCCACTGATGACTTCCGAAATACTTAAAATAAAGAACAACACGGCTACATAATCGTGCAGAAAACTACGAGCAAATTTCTGACGAATCCAACCTAGCTCTTTCTTATAGTTGAACAATTTGTCGAAACCCGACTGAAGGAAAACAATAGATAAAAAGGCCAGTCCGAATAAACTTGGCCAATGATGTGCTGATATATTCATATAATCGTTGAGAATTTAAACACAATTATACAAAAGTTAATAATAGCAGCGCAAGAATTTCTAATCAAATTACCCCAAAACGTCAAAATCTCCTTTAAAAGGAGAAAAACCTGAATTCATCGGGTATTTAACAATCCAAAAGTTTATCCGTATTCAATCAATAAAAGAAAGGCAAAAGTCTCTGTTTTTATTCAAATACACACGACCAACTATCACTTAGACACTTTTGCCTTTCCTAAATATTATAAACTTAAACACAAAAAACTAAAACCTCGTTTTACATCCACTTCGCGAAGAAGTTGATAGAATCTTGTCGCAATTCACTGAAGATTCTCTCGAATGTTTCAACAGCATCTCTTAATTTATCTTCATCATCAACCTTACGGTGATCAACAGCAGTGGGATTGCCATTAATTGCAGCTTCTAAATTCGTCATCGATTTATTCACATCGTGACGTAAAATATCAGCTCTTTCATCTTGAAGGATATACTGATTTTGAAAATGCTCTGCCATTGCTCTAACTTCGATTGAAGAATTCTTAAGAAGAATTTCACTTAAGCGGTGACGCAACACTTTTAAGTCATCTTTATAAAAGTTAACTTTATTTAGCCATTCTTTATGATCTGAATGCAAGTCGTAGACATATTTCTGTTCCATGGTTATTTGGTTTTAAAGCAATACAAATATGGCGACGACTCGAATGAATTAATATGACCAATGTAAAATGACATGTGATCATTATCAACTCAATCTAATGATATAAATTAGGTACATGAATAGTTTTTTGGCATAGCGTGAATTTGCATATTCTTTACCTTTTTCTCAGATGAAATCGTCTGAATAAGCTATTTTTGCGCCAACAATCATTAACCTTGAAAAACAATTCTTTCCATAACAATCTGCCGGAGGCGGTTTTAACGATCGGTAAAATCTGTCGTGAACAGGACTTGCCTGCCTATGTTATTGGAGGATACGTTCGTGACTTGATTTTAGATCGCCCGTCGAAAGACATCGATGTAGTGGTAATTGGAGATGCAATCGAAGTTGCTACCAAAGTCGCGAAGGCTATCGGAAACAATGTCCCTGTGTCGGTTTTCAAGAATTTCGGAACCGCTATGATTAAACTCGATGATGTAGAAATTGAGTTCGTTGGCGCTCGTAAAGAGAGCTATTCAACCGATTCGAGGAAACCTAAAGTCTTTTCCGGAACCTTAGAAGACGATCAAAATCGTCGCGATTTTACAATTAACGCGCTTGCCATCAGCTTAAATAAAAACGATTTCGGCGCCCTACTCGACCCTTTTAATGGCCTTTCTGATATTGACGCGAAAATTATTCGTACCCCACTCGATCCGGTAATAACTTATTCCGACGATCCTTTGCGAATGATGCGTGCAATTCGCTTCGCGACCCAGCTGCAATTTACAATCGAGAAACAATCACTCGA
>JAKPPP010000291.1 GCA_029547265.1 Bacteroidota bacterium | reverse complement strand
TAGAATCGATTTCTGATTCTTGATGACCGATTCTTGATTCTCGATTTCATGACTTTATGATCTCGGATCTTAAAAATGAATCTCGAACATCTAGAATCGATTTCTGATTCTTGATGACCGATTCTTGATTCTCGATTTCATTAATTCATGATCTCGGATCTTAAAAATTGAATTTCGAACATCTAGAATCGATTTCTGATTCTTGATGACCGATTCTTGATTCTCGATTTCATTACTTTATAATCTCGGAACTTAAAAATGAATCTCGAACATCTAGAATCGACTTCTGATTCTTGATGACCGATTCTTGATTCTCGATTTCATGACTTTATGATCTCGGATCTTAAAAATGAATCTCGAACATCTAGAATCGATTATCGAGCATCTTGCATCGTTCAATATATATCACCTCTATAATCTCCAAAAAAACAACATACCCCATCCACATCCAAATCAACTTACCCTACTAAAATTAGATTTTTCTTTTTCTTGATATTGTAATTGATCGTTGATGACTTGATATTTTGAGGTGGTGAGTGAAGGATCTACGGAGATAATTTCAGCAGCTGTTAATCGTGCTTCTTCCATTATTGCTCTGTCTTTTGTGATGTCGGCAATATGCAAATTCACCACTCCACTTTGTTGCGTACCGGTGATATCGCCGGGACCGCGAAGTTTTAAATCTACTTCCGCAATTTCGAATCCGTTGTTTGTATCAACCATCGTTTTCATGCGTAAGCGTCCCTCGTGACTGATTTTATTTCCCGTCATCAATACACAATAACTTTGCTCTGCGCCTCTACCTACTCTACCTCGTAATTGATGTAGTTGTGATAATCCGAAACGTTCTGCCGACTCAATCACCATCACCGATGCATTCGGTACGTTCACTCCTACTTCAATAACAGTAGTGGCAACCATAATTTGTGTATCGCCATTCTTGAATCGCTGCATCTCAAAATCTTTTTCTGCTGGCTTCATTCTTCCATGCACTACACTCACTTTATAATCGGGCAAAGGAAAATCTTTACACAAAGCTTCATAGCCTGCAAAGAGATTCATATAATCGAGTTTCTCTGATTCTTCAATCAACGGATACACCACATAAACTTGTCGTCCTAAAGCAATTTCTCGTTTCATAAATCCGATCACCGCTAAGCGTCCCGATTCAAATTTATGCAAGGTTGTTATGGGCTTTCTTCCGGGAGGTAATTCATCAATCACTGAGGTATCGAGATCGCCATATAAAGTCATTGCTAATGTCCGCGGAATCGGCGTAGCTGTCATTACTAAAACATGCGGCACTTCATCATCTTTCATCCACAACTTAGCGCGCTGCTGAACACCGAAACGATGCTGCTCATCAATAACTACTAATCCTAAATTATTAAACTGCACACGGTCTTCTATTAACGCATGGGTGCCGATTAATATATTCAAGTTTCCGTTTTTCAATTCTTCGAGTAAGAATCTACGATGCGCTGCTTTCGTGCTTCCTGTAAGTAATCCTACTTTGATATCCATCTGCTGCAGCGACTCGGCAATCGACTGAAAATGTTGCGATGCTAATATTTCCGTTGGCGCCATCAAGCAAGCTTGATAACCATTGTCGATTACCATCAACATACTCAGCAATGCCACCATCGTTTTACCGCTTCCTACATCACCTTGCAACAAACGATTCATTTGTTTTCCCGTGCCCATATCGAGACGAATCTCTTTGAGCACACGCTTCTGTGCATTCGTCAGTTCGAAAGGAAGATGCTTTTGATAAAACTCATTAAACACATCACCAATCTTAGTAACCGCCTTTCCTTTAAAGGTCTCATTGCGTTGCGCCTTCGCTCTCAGCAAACGAATTTGAACATAAAATAATTCTTCAAATTTCAATCGACGTACTGCCAGCGCCAGCATGTTTTCATTCGACGGAAAGTGAATATTCACCAAAGCATCGTGCAGCGACATCAATCGGTGTTTGTCGATTACCTCTGCGGGCAGCGACTCGGGCATGAACTTAGGCAATCCCGCAACTAAGGTTCGCTGTAATTTAACAATAGCCTTCGAATCGAGTCCGTGTACTTTCGCCTTCTCGGTAACACTATATACTCCGGTTAAAGAAGGACCTGAAAACGACTCCGCCTTCGACGACTCCTCGAGTTCGGGATGAACGATATTGAACTTACCATTAAAAGAAGTAGGTTTTCCGAAGACGATATACTCTACATTAGTCTTTAGCGACGATTTGAGCCACTTAACTCCCTGAAACCAAACCAGTTCCATTTGCCCCGTGTCGTCAGCAAAGATGGCCGACAAGCGCGTAGTACGTTTATCGCCATGCGAAATAATCCGTAACAACTTGCCTTTCAACTGGATATAAGGTAAATCCTCGCGGATTTCTGCAATCTTATAAAACTTCGACCGATCGATATAACGGAAAGGGTAATGTCGGACGAGGTCATCGAAATTAAAAATAGAAAATTCAGTACGCAGCACAGCCCCGCGTTGGGGACCAACACCTTTGAGGTACTCGATAGGAGTATCAAAATATTCGCGGCGCACTTGCATGATGCAAAAATATTCAAATACCGATGGGAAAAGCGAGAAGGCTAAATTATGCGGCGGGATAAATCAATTTACTAGTGAAAGAAAAACGATTTTTTATTGATGGGAAAAGATCAGCTGTTATCAATTTTACGAGGTAAAAAGAGCTAAACATAAAATGTTTTTCTATTGATGGAATAGGTCTAAAAAGAAGAATCCCGTCTTCTTGGTAGAAAACGGGACTCTCACGTTGAAAAGACAATTTTTTATTGCACTTTTTTCACGTTCACAGCATTGAGACCTTTGCGACCTTCAATAACTTCGTAGCTCACTTGGTCGTTCTCGCGAACTTTGTCAACAAGACCACTGTGGTGAATGAAGATTTCTCTGCTTGTTTCATCTTCGATTATGAAGCCGTATCCTTTAGCCTCATTGAAGAATTTTACTTTACCTGTTTTCATTGAATTGAAATTAATGGATGAATGTTGACAAAACTAAGGAAAAACATCGACCTTTTCTACAAATAAGAATATTTTTCATGATAAACTGCGGGAAATCTTCACAAACTGCCCATAATCAGGCATTAGCAACGCATCTTCCCTATCTTTGCGGCCACTTATGGAACCACTAAAAGCTATTTCAGGTCAGATAGTTGACATTCACCAAAGAAGAATTTTCCCGGGCTCAATTTCCATTGAAAACGGCATTATTACCGAAATCAAAGAATTAGCGGAAGCGCCGGCGCATTATATCATGCCCGGATTTATTGATGCCCATATTCACATTGAAAGCTCTATGTTGGTGCCTTATGAGTTTGCTCGAATAGCATTAAAGCATGGCACGGTAGCTACCATTAGTGATCCGCATGAGATTGCCAACGTATTGGGAATCGATGGCGTTGTTTACATGCTCGAAAATGCAAAAGGTGCGAAATTGAAATTTCACTTTGGTGCCCCTTCTTGCGTTCCTGCTACCACTTTTGAAACTGCAGGAGCTATTATTGATGCCGACGGAGTAGAGACATTATTAAAACGTGACGATATTTTTTATTTAAGCGAGATGATGAATTACCCCGGAGTTTTATTTGAAGACAGCGAGGTAATGAAGAAGATAGCGTTGGCGAAAAAATACAACAAGCCTGTTGACGGACATGCACCGGGATTGATGGGAGCCGATGCAGAAAAATATATAGCAGCAGGCATCAGTACCGACCACGAATGTTTTACGTTAGAAGAAGCGTTGGGTAAGTTGAAGCATGGAATGAAAATATTAATTCGTGAAGGATCGGCAGCAAGAAATTACAACGCCTTGCATACGTTGATAAAATCGCATGCTAAGGAAGTGATGTTTTGTTGCGACGATAAACACCCTGATGAATTATTACTTTTTCACATCGACGAGCATGTCCGCAAATCAATAGCATTAGGCTACGACCTCTTCGATGTTTTACAAATAGCAAGTGTTAATCCGGTGAACCATTACAAAATGAATGTAGGCTTATTACGTGAAGGCGACAAAGCTGATTTCATCTGTGTAAAAGACCTCACCAAATTTGAAGTGATAAAAACTGTCATCGACGGAGAAGTTGTTGCAGAAGCACAAAAAACTTTTTTACCTGACAGAAAACATTCAACACCGAATCAATTTAACATTCAATCGAAAACGGCGAGCGATTTTTCAATTAAAGCAGAAGGAACAAAGGTAAGAACCATTATTGCGCTCGACGGACAGTTAATCACCCAAGAAGAAACTATTGACGCAACTATAAAAGATGGGTATTTGATAGCGGATCCATCAAAAGATTTATTGAAGATAGCAGTAGTAAATCGCTATTCGGAAGCACCCGTAGCTGTAGCCTTTATAAAAAACTTCGGATTAAGAGAAGGAGCCATAGCATCGAGCGTAGCTCACGACTCGCATAATATTATTATTGTTGGTGCCGATGATGCAGCTATGGCGAAAGCAGCGAATTTAATAATTGCAGAACGAGGAGGATTAAGTTTAGTGAGCAATTCAGAAGAAATGGTGATTGGACTACCTGTTGCAGGACTAATGAGCGACCGCGACTGCGAGACTATCGGTAACGCCTATGCGAAAATCGACCATGCCGCAAAAGCATTAGGATCATCATTAAAAGCACCGTATATGCTTTTAAGTTTTATGGCATTGCTGGTGATTCCACAATTAAAACTCAGCGACAAAGGCCTCTTTGATGGAAGTAAATTTGTGTTTACGGAATTGCAATTAATTAGATAAAAGATACAGGGCACAGGATAAAAGTTGTTCTCGAAAAGCCTTTGAAATTTGGCTTTAGATGTTTGGCAATAAACAATTGATTTTTAGGTCGAAGGTATAATGGAGATTATATACTGCTTATAATCTCATGCTTTACTCACTCCTCTATTCAAAAAAGATCTCGCTATCCGCTTCGTGAAATCTAAAATCCAATCCCGATAGCTATCGGGACAAAATTCAAAATCCCCCCTATCTCTTCACAAACTTCCCACTCACCATTTCTATTTCTGTTTCTAGCCTTACTACAAACACCGCATCCATGTAAGGTGACATATCTACATCGAGGGTGAAGTACTCCCCATCTGTTGGGGAGGTATGTGTGAACACCAATTGGCCGGCGGAGTTGAAGATTTGAAGTTTAGCTTTCTTGCCACGTAATCCCTTTGCATTTACAAAGGCTGTTTTAATTCTTGGATCATAAAACACTGACAAGTTATTCTTATATCCTAAAACTTCTCCTATGCCTACCGTTAGTGTGTCGCAAGGGCTACCTATCCATGCACCTAGTTCATAGTTGGGGTTGTTAGGAAGACCAGTGTATGCTTTATGGCCTCCTAAATAGAAACTGAAGGGCTGGAAATCGCATGATGTTCCAGAGCTATCTGGTGAATTAATTACCGACAAATTCGAATTAGTAATGCCAACTGTTTGATAACAGTATAAATAATCGTAACAAGTGTCCGGCCATTGCCAAGTTACGCTTAAATATATTTTATTATCAGGACCTTTTTGTAGCGATCCTGCTAAATCCGGTATTGCAAATACACCAAGGGTATCAACACTTCCTAGAACATTACTTGCATTCAAATCAAATTGAAATAAAAATGATGAATCTTGGTTAGCTGTTTTATAAATAGATGTTGTATATATTTTACTTTCATCAGGTGAAACTTCAAACCCCCAAAAATTATTATAGCTAGCGTTAGCTGGCGTGAAATTGTGAAAATTAGAAAGTAATCCAGTACATCTATCAAAATCAAAGCGGTCAATTATTCCTTCGGCATGTACACAATATAAATGTGTACCTTCTTCATTAAATTTTAAACGGGTAAAACCTGCATTCGTATTCAAACTACCAATATTCTGCTTTGGCAAAGGAGTAATACCATTTGCTGTGACTAAGGTTACTTGAATATCATTTCGATATGTTGGTGAATAACTCCAGTTTTTTGACACAATCCACCAATCTCTACCATTGCCATGTTTTACTGCTGTTATGCCGTCACATAATGTATCAGTAGTTACTACAACATTTTTCTGTATCACTTTACCTAAACCTCCATTAAGCGATAAATCAACTACAGAATAAACTAAACCTGTCTCCATTGGCACTACTCCTGCACAAAATACATAAAATTGATTTGAGTTGCCTGGATTTGGAATTATTATCATGTCTTGATACCACCCTAATCCATACAATTTGTCCCCATTATCAACTAAAAGATGAAACTTATTCAATACATAACCGAAAGTTTCAATGCCCGTCCCTGCCAACCATAATGAAACTTGAGGCGAGCCACAATACAAAAGCAATTGCCCCGAACTATCACAAATACTAGCACAAGTTCCTCGGGATCTTAATACACTATTAGCAGGTATTGGATTCGTCAATACGTTAAAATCAACTCCAGCACTATCTCCGAAGCACCAATACCGATCGGTGTATTGGGCACTTGTTATTTTACTTATTACAAGTAATAATAATATCGCAAATGATTTGATGTTCCTCATTTTACAACTACCAATTTTTGAGTTAAAATAGTACCTTTATCAGTAACTGCTTTAATATAGTAAACGCCGGCTCGAATAGGAGGCAAACTTTCATCAAAAATATTTGCCTCATTGTCAACCATGAATTCTTGAACGCAACGTCCTGTTTGATCAGTAATTGAAATCACTGTACCCTTTGCAAAATTTTCCGTGCAAATTATTTTAAAATTTCCATTACTTGGATTTGGCATTAAAGCAAATTTACAAGATTTTGATGTTAATGGTTTTGAGCTTTGTCTATAAGCAATGGTCGTATCATCTAAATCAATTCCTAATATTGCTCTTGCTCTATAAACTCCTTCACCGCCAATTGAAGGATATTGGTAGGCAATTGATTCGAGAACCAAAATATCATTTTCACTTAAATTATCGAAATTCATGTAAACTCGTGCACATATTTCATTGACAATTGCATTATTTTGTTCCTGCAATCGTAATGAATTAATCGAATTATTCTCGAAATAAGCTGATGCGTAATTGTTATTGTTTAATAACTCATTTACATTTTCTAAACTTCCTATAGTATTTAATGATACCGCTGTAAAGAAATTCTGAAGACTCGCATCGTAGAATGAGCCAGAATACATTAACTGCAAACTATCTTTCAAATTTAAATACACATAATGTTCTATAGCGTATCTCAACTCTGACTGGTAATCCAACGTATCCGACATAGATATTAATTGGGCGAGCCTTTCAATATCGCAGCCCGAGCATGGATTTGATAC
Source organism: Bacteroidota bacterium (assembly GCA_029547265.1). Classification (GTDB taxonomy): domain Bacteria; phylum Bacteroidota; class Bacteroidia; order AKYH767-A; family OLB10; genus CAINEC01. The sequence goes on along the minus strand of JAKPPP010000291.1, from coordinate 15,747 downwards.
ACAAGAAGCATAAGGAATTGGTATTGGGAAAATTCCTTGTGGCACAAATAACCCATTATATCCCGGATCCTCAATAGCTTGATAAAGTGCGCTGTAGTACCATTTAATTGGAGGATTAGCAACAACTGTCCCATTAATTCTAGATGCTCCGCTAAAATTCCAACTGTTCCATTTATTCCCATTTGGTGCACTCAAACTACCTTGATCAGGAATTGCGGCATTAACCATTTTAAATCCTTCAACCCCACTATTCATTTCATTGCATTCGAAAGTGGCGTTAACACAAAGGTCAACAACTTCAAAAGCACTAGGCAAGTTATTAGTTTGGTTCTCTTTATAAGAATTACTACTACTTGATTCTTTAAATCCAACAATTAAAGATCGTGTATCACTAGGATTTGCAGGATCAATTGTATGGTCAATTGAAAGAGTTGAAGTTGTACCGTTAATTAAACGAGAACATGAATTATTAAAGATTGCCATTGAAATACATTCTTCAGCCACATATCCTTTTCTAAAAATACTAGTTGAATAATTCAAGTTTGCATTTGGAATATCGAAAAAAACAGCGTTGTTCGATACTACGCCATACTTTTGATTCATCACCTGAATGCCAAAACGAGAGTTTTTGATTGTGTTTTCAGAAATAGTCATCGTAGGTGCTTCCATTAAGCCTCCTTGGGCTGCAATCGCATTATGAACATATATAGCTTTTTCGTCCTCAAGTAATGGGTCAAATTGATACCCGTTGAAAATATTGAAGCGATTATTCTTTACTGAAGTTAATACTTTTGAATTATTTGCTAAATCAATCCCAAATTTAACATAATTGAAATCGTTATTATCTATCATGATTTGGCCTGATTTATTTACATCAGAGGACCTGCTATTACTTTTGACATCTATTCCAACGTTGTCTTCATGAAATAAACCATTGAAACATTTGAATACGGTTCGTCCTCGCACCTTTACTCCAATGTCACACATATCGAATTTATTAGGATCTAATATCGAATTATTTACTCCAAGGTACAATTGTTTTGAGAAACTAGGGTTACCGGATCCCGAAAATGTCCCATTGAATTGAATAGCAGCACGATTAATTTTCTGAGCAAATACCAGAGATTTAACATTTGGTTGACTAAACAACGCTCCGTCAATATATAAATTAGTTTCCATAGCGCTTATGCAAGTAAATGCATCATAAAAAGAAACCGCAGGAACACCTGCTACACTATTTTTTCCAATGTAAACTGATCCGGCTGTTGAAAGCTTAAGATGTGTTAATGAATAATTAGTAAAATTATTAGTGCCGTAAGGTGGTAAAAGAAACTTATCGCATCGCATAATTCCTTCAAAAACAAAATCATTAAAATTACCATCATGTAAATATATTCCGACTCTATTAGCGTTAAATATGGAATTCCCGAGAATAGTTATAGAGGTATTTAGGGTAGTAGTTTCATTGGCATCAATAGCAAATTTCGCATCTTCAACAAGAAACGGGAAACTAGTGCTTCCGTTAGCATGAAGTCCTGAACCAGGCAATAATCTAAATCCTTCCCACATAGCACCAAAACAACAATAAAAATGAGCGCCGTCATCAATTATTAGTTGACCACCTGAAACAATTGTAATTGATATATCATTCATGATTTTAAAGTTGGTATTGGCACCTATATGTACTTCATCATCAATTACAATATTGGAATATAAATCATAATTACCACTTGGTAAATTAATAATATTACCGCTAGACCCTTCCACGCTAAACGATGCTTGATCAAGTGTATTGCCAAACGGAACACAACTTACTTGTTGTGTATTGTCAACTTGGTAAACAATTGATGCGCTGCTGGAACAATTGGCTGTACTAAAAAGATTAGTTGCTGTTAGAGTGTAAGAAACTGGAGGAACAACCATAACAGTAATACTATTAGAATTTGGAAAAGTTGAATTATTCCAGGTGTAATTTGTGGGAGCAATCGAATTTAGAACTGTTGCAGTAATATTTGTATTTGCACCTGTGGCTGGCAATGAAATAATATTTGGAGAAAAAATCACAAGCGGAGTAATGTCATTTATTGTTGTCATATAACTTCCAGTACAACCATAACTATTTGTTACAATCACATTATAATCGCCAGCACAACTACAGCTGATTGTTTGTCCTGTTAGTATTGTATTACTACAAGGTTCTTTCCATTGATAAGAAAATGGACTACCGTTAAGTGGGCTAACGTTAACGGTGGCAGTAGGTAATACGAGAGGACTACCTGTACATAATTGGCCAGAATTTGTTACAGAAATCGAACCAACAAAATTTTCATCTATTACTGTAGTCGTTAGTGGAATAGAACATGAGCCATTTGTCACCGTCAAACTATATGTCCCTCCTACGGATACATTTATCATATTTGAAGTTGCACCTGTACTCCATAAGTATGTACACGATGCGCAATTTACTAATGGTGTAAGGTCAACAGAACTACTTTTGCACGCAATTGTATAATTAGGAAGCAACGTGGCCGATGGTTCCGTTTCAACAATAATATCATTTACGTATGTACAGCCATTATTGGTTACTGCAACATTATAATTGCCCCCTGAAGACACCGCAATAGCTTGACTAGTTGCACCCGTGTTCCAGAGATACGAAACTGAACCAACCGGAGAAGGGCTTAACACTGCGGTTAAATTAATAGGATTACCATTACAAAGCACTCCTGTAGTTGTAATATTAACAATACCCGTTGGAATAGGATTTACTTCGATATTGCATATTTGGAAATTTTCAGAAATCATCTCATTGCATATTCCATTTCCAGCAGCTCCAATAGAGATTTGTTCTCCGGAGACTGCTGAACTATTTGGACGAACGACCAACTTTAAATGAAGAGAAGCATATACCTTATTTGGCAAATCATTATAGAAATGGGGGTCAGGGTTAAGAGGATCAATGGCAGATAAAACATCATTGATATTCCAAATATAGACACCGTTTACACTTGTATAATTTATTGCCGAAAGATAAGTTTGGAGTGAAGGTGGAGGAATTAAACCCGGAAGGCTTATTTCACTTGCTGACAAATCTAAATTAAGGCCCAGTGTTTTCCCAATTATTATTCTTCCATTTTTAACTTCTGCATCCAGTGAACTGATATTTGTTTCAATTATTACAGGATTGCATCCGGGAGTAGAAACACTAGGTGTTATAGCATCTACAGTTAAACTCGAAACTCCAACTGTAAATTCCTCGGGCACATCTTCAAACTCTTTACAGGAATAATTTAAAGTCGAACCGGAAGTAATTAACTTTTGATACCCTTCACAAGCTAATCCTGTGTGGGCAATTACCGAAAATTTTCTTTGATTATCGACAAAAGAACAATCATTCCATTTTAATTTGAGAAAATAATTTCTTGTAACATTACTCACCGCATCACCAAGCATAAATACTTTATCAGTTAGACTTAAGCTAGGTACTAAAGTATAAATATTTCCAACCAAAGTATACAGTTCAAAATCAACTAAATTACTTCCACCTAAAAGAGTAAAATAAATGTATTCATTAGGTCCAATTTGGCCGTTATTTATTTGAGGCTTGTACACAACATCTATCGGAATAAATTCACTCGGATTCAATTTTAATGCCCCGATAGTAATAGGATAATTAACTTCTATATCATATTCTTCACTTGCATTAGTATTTGCTGTTGGTGTCGGGTCATACGTATAAGTTGTATTGTTAAGCAACACAGGAATTGAGTGATTCGCGTAAGCACCAAAGCGGAGATCTCCTGAATTATGGACTATACTATAATTTTGTGAATCATAAGGATCACTACAATTCTTCCCGAATAAATTATATAATACATAAGGGTGGACAACCTTAGGCAATCCATGAAACCAACCAGATTGACCAAGTTCATAAAAATTAGCAGAAGTCAAAGGTCCAGCTCCATAAGTGAATTTGTAATCAAAAATCCCAGGATACATTAGGGTCATTCCATTGTAAACTAAATTAGAGGATGAGTTCAAATTAAAATTATGTGTAAACCTAAACATTGGCCTAAATTCACCAGGAAAATCATCTATTCCAGTGCCTAACCCTCCATAAACTTTAAACTGATTATACCAAAGTAATTCACATTGATTTGGCACAACGCCGGAAAATGTTTCTTTATTCCGGGAACCAACTAATGCGGAAGTTACGTTATAATGAAGTTGGTAATAAGTCATATTGGAAGTATAAGGGTCACAACTTGGCACATATGTTCCATCATCTTTGAATAACTAAACATACCAACAATAGGATGAAGATCATAATAGCCATAATTCAAATAATTTAAACTAGAATGATTTTGACCTAAATCTGCCAATTCAAGGTTAATATCTAAATCGATAGTATAGCCATCATTTTGCAATAGTTCCTTCAATGTATTAGAAGAACTACCAATTAATAAACCTTGATTAAATTTCAATCTACATAAATAAAAATCATCGTCATACGGCGCAGGTAATTGAGGATTTTCTATATCGATATCAGCTAATGGAATTGAAAACGAGGCCTGGCTAACCGATGAGGGATTTGTACTATTAAGTGTAAAAACAACATTACTACCAACTGTATTGAGAGGTTTTGTAAAAATAGGATCTGCATACTCTATTGGCCCAACAAATTTGTCCAATTGATTTTTCATTATCCAAATATCAAAGTAGAATTGATCTAATTCAGAAACGCCTGTAATAACACTTGGCGTAGCTGTTGTTGCCTTGTAAATACTACCTGTAGCTTTCAAATTTATCCCATCATATGGATAATATCCTGAAACATTTGCAGATGATGATGCGTTAGGGTTCGTAGTAGGAATAATATTAGAGTGACTCTCATAATCCTGCTGATTTGCCCACCCAAAGTTTATACGATTCGTTTCAAATGAGTTTGTACTAGCAAATGCATCTGCAGAACAGTCTCCATTACAATGTCGCAAAACAAAAGCAGAAGCTGATCCTATTTCAAGAAAACAATCACTGCAAGCTAATTCATCGCAAGTCTCATAAATAGTGATTATAAATTCATCCATTCCAAAGGAGTTCGAAGTGCCACAATTTACAGTTGCGTTAACTTCTATATGTAAATTATTCCCAACCTGACTTGGCAATTCAATTAATGCACTAGTACTAGAAAGGGGAATACAATTAACAGAAGTAGGTACTCCATTAACAACTAAATTTGCATTAGAAAATGAATAAGAAGTACTACTAGCGCTCCCCCAAAATGGGCTAATATTTGCCTTTACTATTGCATATACTTTTTTATTTGGACAATAAAACAAATTTATTCCATGTCTCAACACCCAATGGTCTGAGGTACCAGATATATTGTTATGTATAAATGTGATTTTTGTTGATGAAGATAGACCAGCACCAATATCAGTTGGGTCTGCAGATGCTGAATTCACACTCATGTAGTCAGTTAAGTTTTCAAATTGAGCTATTGAAGTTTTGCTAATTTGAACATCAGGATCTACATACATATCACACATTGAGTTATAAGTTACAGAGGTCGATGTGAAACATATAATTTGATCATGGCCAGGACTTTTCAAGGGAGCAAATTGAGAAGAGGTACAATCATACATTTTAAAGTCATGAAAAACAACACCTATATAATGACCCTTTTGCAAGTAAGTATAATCTAATATTCCTCCTTGCAAATTGGCAGCATTAAACATCGGAATCACCCCATTAACATTTCCAAATAAATTTGGATTAGAGGTTAAAAAGTTTTTATTAATTATACTTTCTAAATCTATACTATACGAATACAAATTAGATCCATTCTTCTTAACATTAGCTTGCAACTGTGTATTTCCCAAATAAACGTCCATTGTGGTGGCATTACCCAATGCATCAAAATCACTATCAAGTGGCTTGCCTGCCCATTGAAAATATCTTTTATCAACATCAAATTCTATTTTCTTAATCTTTATTGTAGCCGCTCCATTTGATTGAATGGCTGTCCCCACTGGAGTTGCATTTTTAATTATCAATCCATAGCTCAAAGTCGGATAGGTACTAGGAGGGTTAGGTGTATATGAATTACATACTTGCAATACATTAGTTGAATAATTAAGTGGAACGTAATCTGGATTAGCTGAATTTTCTATGTAGCCTGCTGATATACCTATATTTAACGGAGGCTGTACACATTTAACATTAAGTGTTAACAATTCTTTATCTTTTAAACAAGGATTAACACCATCGCAAATCAAGTCATACGTGTATTCTGTCTCATCTTTAAAAGTAACACTTGAACACGAATGATCTATTTTTTCAATTATCAAATCTTCTTTGAGTAACAAATAATTTGAACTTCCATTTCCAGTATTATATAATATCGAAGGGTAAATGAGACATGTTGCATCTTTATTTGATAACGATACTGTACTTAAATCAAAATAAGAAGTATTAGGCATTAGTGGCGGAACCGGATATCCTAATGGCAAGCCTGCTTTGTATGGATTGTAAAAAACAAAATTGTAATTACTTCCCCCACTAATTGGGGCACTAGTTACAGGAATAAAAGTTTGAGTACTCATATCGAAAACACTTACAGAAGAAACTGTAATATCTTCTTCATATTTAGCTTTTAAAATAAAATGATCAACAATGCCTTCATTTGCATTTATAACAAAATAACGGCTTACCAGCTCCTTGTAATAAAACTCCTTATCTTTTAGACTTGAGTAACCTGTTAAATTTCCATACAATGTTGATGGCAAAACTGAGGCCTCAAGCGATGATCTTATTTGACTTAAATTAACCGGAATATTAGTGCTACTTTGAAGTTTATTGTTGAAATAAATTTTAGAGTTTGCATTGCTAGAGTTTATTTTTATTGCATTTGATCTATTTGAGCTCAAAAACGAACAATCAGAACTATTTAAATTTACAGTTAATAGACAAGGATCAACTGTAATACTACTTATTGTAAAGCCATTTGTAATGGCCGTAAAACTGGCCTGACTTCCGAAGCCTATTGGGCTTGCTATGGTTCCAGGAGGTAAATCAGTTATAGTAACATCATCTCCTGGACCAAAATCTGTACATTCTAAGCTCATTGTTAGTGGAAGAAAACAAGTATATAGAGCCTCTGAATTATAATTACAAGGCAATATATTTGACCCACTATTCGGGGTTGTGGAATATGAAATATTTACGGATGGACCCGGTGGCACTACTGAAATTTTATTTAAAAAGCTTATTGTATCTAATCCTATTGCAAGTATTTCAACTGAATAATTTCTCTTTGTTGGGTAGATGATTGAAACTTTCTTATCTTGACCAAACGGAAGAACTGAATTTAATCCATTTACAAAAAGTCCGGCTTTTATCTTGAACACAGTATTTTTATCAAATCCCCTTGAAATGAAAGACGCATTTACTTTCAAAGGCGAAACAAGGCTATCAATTGTATAATGAAAACTCAACTGCGGAATTAACTTATGTCCAAACAAAAAGTTACCAAAAGTTGAAAGTGTAGCAGTAGTGGTTACAGATCCAATACTGTCATTTCCTGTATAGTTCATTAATCCGCCATCAACCCACTTCGTGCCGTTCCATCGTGCAAGTTTTGTACTGTCAATATCAAAAACATCACATGATGATTTGTACCAATTAAAGGTTAACGCAACATTTGAAGAACCAGTTGTTTTCGTTACATTCCAATAATTACAATCACTAATATAATTTATTGAAGTGTCCTTTGTTGATCCATTTGTTTGAGCCGAATTAAAATATTCTGCTGTAAAGGCATCTGTTAAAATTGAAGGAGCTGATATAGTAACTGGTCTGTAGTCAACTCCCTTACCAACAGGAAATTTAAATGATGTGTTCCCGATTTTTTTAATTGGTCCTGTAACAAAGCTACTTAAGCTTCCGCCACTAACCGTTGCTACCGCTTTTAAAGTAAGCAAGTTGGTACTTGAAGTGATAATATTTCCACTGGTAAGTTCCAATAAACTATCAATAGTTATTGGAGCGTTAAATGTTACCGTTCCACTGCTTTTATTAACAGCAAATTTTGAAACTAAATAGGTTAATGACCCACTGGTTGAAAATGTTTGGTTGCTAGTACCTGTGCACAGTAACTTGCCAGTGCCCACATTAAATACTACCAACGAAGAAGACATGCTTACGTTGCCTTTAAATTCGGATGTGCCGGAATAGGCAGGTTGAATGTATCCTGTGGTTGTAATGAAGCTTACATTTCCGTTGTATTGATCTCCGGTTTGGACTCCAAGTCGGAATGATGCTGTATTCGTTGCATTGTTTCTAAATGTTGTGGATCCATTAAAGACATTACCTCCATCGCTATAACTCGAACTGGTACTTGATCTAATGAATTCCGTTGTCCCATTAAAGGTGCTCGTCTTTAAAAGTATTCCAGGTGAAGTAATCGTTAGATCAGCTTCAAAACTACTTCCTGCCAAACTGGTTATTGCCGATCCTGAAGTTGCAAATGCTTGTTGCCCAGTTCCAGTCTGTATAAAGTTCTTAAGCGTTAATAGTCCAGCTGAAAATCCTCCCGTCCCAATGGCTATTTTTTTACCATTGTAAATATGTCCACCTCCGTTTGTATTTCCTCCTCCAATACTTATTCCTGATGCACTACTATTCTCTAATATCAAACTATCATAAAAAGACGCTACTGTATTATATCCAAGCTGAACGGCATACGTTGCAGTATTTATAACCTTTAATGTACTATTGAAAATGTCAGCTGAGGTTACTCCCATAGTTAAGTAAGAAGCACCTGTTTTCTTTATCGTTACTGACGCATTAAAAGTACATCCACCAGCACCATTGGTAGTTGATGTCCCAGTTTGCTCGAATGAACAAGGGTAATTAAATACACCTCCGCTAAACTCTGTTCTTAATGCAATAGCATCAATAGCAACATTAAATGTACTTCCATTAAATAAAGCATAACTACCTCTTAAAACTAACGTCCCGTTACTTAATGTACCTGCATAGAAATAAGCATTATTGGTAACAGTCAACGAATATCCCCCTAAAGAAATACTACCTGATGTCATGTCAAGCTCTTTCACGCTAGTGTTTGCCGCTAATACAGGAGCATTTGTTCGAGTGACAATCTTTACGGAATCCGTTGTGGAAGGGACCCCATTTGGACTCCAGTTAGTCGAGGTCGACCAGGCGGTACTAGTATTTCCTGTCCAGGTATATTTTGTTGCAAATAAGTTGAAATTTGCAAAAAGAAAAATAAAGAGTACGGTATATTTATATGATACTTTCATAGGTTTCTTTTTAATAGGTTGTAAGAAAAATTAGAATTAGTTGTTGTGCTTCCTAGTTTGAAACAAACTTAAATGCAGCGGAAGAGACACCACTAGAATTAATAGTAGTTATTTCCGTAAAATACACTGCTGTTTCAACTAAATTACCCAATGGGCAACTGACTTTAAATCCGCTTCGCGAATAACCTACTCCAGTTGGAAAGCCACTAGATTGATCAAACGTAAACGTATAACTAAACAAATCTTGGCCGCCATCTAATGAACCAACCTTGACTACAATCGAAGATACATTAACTGTATCGGTTAAAACAATGTTTAACACCGATTGGGTATATCCTCCTTGCGGAGCTGCATTAACTATAAAGGCATCGCCAATAGTTTGTGCCAATGCTCGATTTGGAGCCAACGCAAAAAGCCCAAGGAATAGAATTAAAGTAAGTGTTGTTTTCATATGAGAAGGAATTAAAAATTTCAATTTTAAAAACACTATTGTTTCGACCGAAACCACAATAGAAGTATGAAAAGGAAAAATCCCTAATCAACCATATTCTTAAAGTCAACAAAATCTTATTCAAAATAAAGTGCATAACTGTAGCATTAAGACATTTTGCACGGTTAGCACAAACAGTCAGATTAAAAAAACACTAATCAACTTCACAGATAATTAATCAAATGTATACATTAAAAATATACAAAACGCAAAATAATAAAAATATTTTTCTGCGTTTCTGATTTCATAACAATTATTTAAAGGAATATTCAATTAAAGCAACTGCCTATTTATTAAAAATAAAATAAAATTAATCATTAGCCATTCACTTAACCGTTTGTAAGCATTTATCTCCCGACTATTTGAAGATTTTTTTGTAATTTTAATTAGGGAGGGAACTTGCTGTACCCCACACTGAGATTTGCAGAAAGTAGATTAATGTTGCTTTTTCTACATTGCTGATATTTATCATTACTGAAACCTGTATTTAATTGATATTCTTCTTTTTAAGCAAATATTATTTGTTGAAACAATCTTTTTCTTCACTGTGTAACTTTAGTCACAAAAAAGGCTTATCTTTCAATATACTTTTGACTCATCAAAATCAGACTATTATGAAAAAGAACATGGGTTCCCTCGACCGTATCTTACGTATCATTGTTGCTGCTGTAGTTTTTTACTTGTATTCAGCAGGTAAAATTACGGGCATGACGGCTTCTATCTTATTAGTGTTATCGGTTGTATTTCTTTTGACAAGCATCGTGAGCTTTTGTCCGTTGTACGTGCCGTTTAAAATGGATACAACCGATAAAAAATGATACACGCCATGCGGATTTTCCGTGGAGCGTTAGGAGCATTAATCATCTATCAGGGAGTTATCGACAGTCAATGGCTACTGATACTTCCCGGAGCATGGTTTTTGTATCAGGCTATCGCTAATAAATCGTGCTGCGCTAACGCGTCGTACCCTACCACAGTACCTAATGAACCTCTAGAGGTCTCTTTCGAGGAAGTAAAAACAACTAAATAAAATGGCTAATTCAAATTTTTCTGAAATCATTAACGGCGATAAACCAGTGCTGGTCGATTTCTTTGCAGAATGGTGCGGCCCTTGTAAAATGATGAAGCCCATTCTTGAGGAGTTGAAAAATAATGTGGGCGATAAAGCATTGGTCTTGAAAATTGATGTCGATAAAAACCCTCAAGCTGCCGCTGCTTTTCAAATTCAAGGTGTCCCTACCCTCATCCTCTTTCGTAAGGGCGAAATTAAATGGAGAACGTCAGGCGTGGTTACCGCTCGCCAACTCGAAGATATCATTAAGCAGAACTTATAATTGCGTATTTTCAATTGCCTTTCTGTTGCAATTAGAAAAACTGTAATTTAGTGATTCAAGATCACTATGAAAAAACATTTACTCCGAACTCTCTTCTTGTTGCTGTTCACTTTTTCTTTCGGCAGCCTTCACGCTCAATGTACAATTGATTCTACTGTTACGGCAGCAGGAATTTATCCAGATACATTGCCCGTTGCTACAGCAAGCTCTCCTTATTCGCAAGACATCACTTTTGTTATGCTTACCGATACCCTCGGATTAACAATTAGTAATTATCAATTGGCAAGCATTACAGGACTCCCAATCGGATTAAGCTGGCAATGCAACAATCCCGGTAACGGTTGTAATTATAATCCCGCAACTTCTATTTATGGTTGTGTTAATATCAGCGGCACTCCTCTCATACCCGGTAATTATACAATGAATGTTACCGTGGTTGCTGATGTGCAGTTAGTAGGTCAACAAAATATTACTTTTCAACGCCCTCTAATCGTTTTACCTGGCATCGTTTCTAATCCTGGTTTCAGCATGCAAAATGCAATGGGATGTAATTCATTAACCGTTCAATTTACTAATAACAATCCCGGACAATCTGCTTACACGTGGGACTTTGGCAATGGTATCCAAAGTACACTCGAAAACCCTCCTCCTCAAACTTATACAACTCCCGGAACTTACGTAGTTACTCAAACGTGCACGCCTAATGTTAGTCCCGATTACTTTCTTACTGAACTAACGGTTGCGGCTATACCCAATAACTATGGAGGCTTCGCCGATGATCCTGATATTTACTTCCTCTTGCTGGATTCAGCAGGTAATCAAGTGTACGATTCTCATCCTTCTATTTCGAACACCTTCCCTCCTGTTGCTTTTACATTACCTAATATTCCGTTAGATAGCGGCAATTATACTGTTGTTGTAAAGGATGAAGACGGTGGACTTTTTGGTGCTGACGATGACTTAGGACAGATCCAATTTAACCGACAAAATAATCCAACAGGCACAGGAACGGGAACGGTGTCGGGTGCATCCGGACAACTAATCGTTAATTACAGCATCTTCAAAACACCAATCAATACGTCAGTTGCAACCGATACGGTAATAGTTTACGAAACTCCAGCCATCCCCACTATAAATTCTAGTGGACCATTGCTGTTATGCGAAGGAAATTCTGTCACTTTAAAATTAAACGATAGTATTAATCATATTCAATGGTTTAGTGATAGTTTATTATTAACCAACGATACATTAAACACATATACGCCGTTAGTATCAGGAAATTATTCCGTAACAATAACCACAGAATACGGATGTTCAGCATCGAGTGCCGTTTCATCTGTTCAAATTATTCCATTACCTCCCAAACCAAATTTCTTCATTAACGGAAATACTTTCACGACTGCACTTAGCGGTTATAATTTTCAATGGTATTTAAATGGAGTTGCCATTGCAGGCGCTACACAAACATCATACAATGCAACCACAAGCGGAACCTATACTTTGTGCGCAACAGATAGTAACGGATGTTCACGTTGCTCCGACGATTTAATTTTTACTGCTACTGCAATTAATGAAATATCGTCAGATACTTTTAGCATATACCCTAATCCGGGAAATGGTCAGTTTACTATTCAATTTAATACGACCACAGCATCACCAAAAACTATTGTCTTACAAGATTTATCGGGAAGAATAATTGAAAAGGTATCCGATATTAATCAAAGTGAATATCATCATACCAATACTCTTAACTCAGGAACATACTTAGTATATTATTTAAGTTCAACAAAGAGTAAGCCAGTAAAATTAATCGTGTACTAAAACAAATAAAACAATTATATCGAAATGAAAACACTACATATTGCACTCATCATGTTTATTGTTGCCTTAACCAATGCATGCAGCAACGGACAAAATTCAGGCAATGTAAATTTAAGCGCTGTTGACTTCCAAAAGAAATTAGCAGAAACACCAAATGGTATTTTACTCGATGTAAGAACTCCCGGTGAATATGAAAAAGGGCATATCGCTAATTCACGAAACATCGATTGGAACGGCGATAATTTCGAAGCGCAAGCTAAATCGTTGAATCACGATTCACCTTTATTTGTGTATTGCCTTAGTGGCGGACGCAGCGCGAATGCTGCTGCTAAACTTCGCACGATGGGATTCAGTAAAGTTTATGAACTCGCAGGAGGAATTATGAAATGGAGAGCCGAAGGATTACCTGATGAAGTTAGTTCAGGCGTAGCCGTAGCTCCTGCCGCAGCAGGAATGTCGAAAATGGACATGGATAAATTAATTGCTTCTAATAACCTCATCGTTTTCGATTTCTTCGCAACTTGGTGCGGACCTTGCAAAAAATTAAAACCTGAATTAGATGCGATCGAAAAAGAAATGGGTAGCAAGATTAAAGTTGTTCGTGTTGATACCGATCAAAATAAAGCGCTAACGGCTGAATTGCAGATCTCGGAAATTCCAACAATCATGATTTATAAAAACAAGCAAATTGTTTGGACAGGCACGGGGTATTTTCCGAAGGCGGAGATTGAGGAGCATTTGAAGTGAATTTTGGATTTTGAATTTTGAATTTTGGATTTGGCTCCCATTGGGTTCATCAATTGAAACGAAATCCTATTTAAACGCGGAGAACACGGAGGCGCTTTGCTTTGCGCGGGGAGCGCGGAGGCGGCGAAGCCGAGTATGTTCGGACGCGGAGATTGCTACGCAATTTGGGCTCCCATTGCTTTCATCAATTAAAACGAAATTCAATGCTTAAACGCGGCGTTAGCTAAGTAATGGCTTGTCGCGCGGTATGCTACGGATGCTTTTTGTTTATCCCTATGGGACGAGAGCAACGATTGCTACGCAATTTGGGCTCCCATTGGGTTCATCAATTAAAACGAAATCCTATTTAAACGCGGAGAACACGGAGGCGCTTTGCTTTGCGCAGAGGGCGCGGAGGCGGCAAAGCCGAGTATAAGCGGGCGCGGAGATTGCTACGCAATCTGGGCTCCCATTTGTTCCTGTAATTTATTAGCGATTTTCACCGCGATCTCCATCGGGACAAGCGCTGCGAAATCGTTGCAATTTACCCCTATGGGGTCGTGGCGTTTAAATAGTGGGGATTTTGGATTTTGGATTTTGGATTTTGGATTTTGGATTTTGGATTTGCTAGCGCGGATTGATGGGCCGCTGATCTTTATGATCAATATGATTAGTTATGATTAAAAATTACCTACCTATAGATTTCCTTTTTAATTAGTGATTTATTGGGAACAAGGATTCGCTCCGACTGTGCAAGCACGTCGGATCTAAAAGGATTAAAAAAGGATTTAAAAGGATACTTGTCCGATGGCGGCTGGCGCGTAGAGGATCGCCTAACGGCGAGACGGATGATCCCCGAAGGGGCAGGCTGTCTTCGACGAGGATTTGTCTCCCATCGATTTCTTTTTCATTTAGAATATCGCACTGCGGTTCTCATCGGAACAAGCGCTTCGAAAACGTGATGTCGTGGAGTTTAAACTGAGGGAAGTGAAATGCAATTTTTCTCTAATTGATTTAAAGAGTGAGAGAAGAGAATGAAATATAGAAAAGTTTATTTTTTCGGTTGGAAAAATAATCTAGACTCAAATTCTTTTTCTGAATTTTAAATACAATGCGATGAGGAGTGCTAACATATTTTTAGTTCTTAAGTATTTTAATTGAACTACTTTCTCCATCACCAATAACTCGAAGCAGGTAAATCCCGGAGTTGAAATTTGATAATGATGTCCGTATTATTTCACTTTCGTGCAAATTAGAATAATGATCCACCGAACAGACCTTTCCATTCATATCAACAATTTCAACTTGCATTGATGAAATATTATTGTTCACTATGATTTCGGTCTCATTATCGTTATTGAGGCCTATATAATTCCACATGCTATGTTCGCCGTTGAATTTTACAGCAACCGTCTTTGACAAGGTATTCGCTCCATTAAAATCGGTTTGTTTTATGCGATAATAATTTACATTATTTAAAGGATCATTGTCAATGATTGAATAATTATGAATTACCGAACAAGTACCAGCACCGGTAACGGTTGATATTGCATTGAAGTTAATTGCATCTGCAGAACGTTCAATAGTAAAATAATCATTTTCGATTTCATCAGCTGTTGACCATGACACTTTTACACTCTGTGCATCATTCTTTTTTGCATCTACATTCAACCATGTTACGGGCAATGGAGTAGCAGGCTGAACTACAACATCGTCGATATAATAATATGCTCCGGATGAAGTGCTCGGTCCATTTAATGTTACTGTGGTACCCGCATCATTGTGAAAATTTCCAATGGTAATATATTTATACGCTTGAGTGGCGACAAAATATAGCGTCACTTTTGTCCATGTTTGTGTATACAATACCGATGTCATTTCAACTTGAGGCGTTGCAATAATTGGAGCACCTAAAGTTTGTGTTGGAGGAGTTAATGTAAAATAAGCCCCCACTTCTTTAATTCCGTGATAATGCAATGTTGACACTCCATTATTCAACCAAAACGTTACTTCATAGCTCGACCCTGGAACTAACGGTGTTGCTAAATCT
>JAKPPP010000415.1 GCA_029547265.1 Bacteroidota bacterium | reverse complement strand
TAATTGTTGGGAATCTGAACATAGGTTATATTTTTCAGTATGAATATTAAGAGCAAAGTACTATTAATTTTAACTATTTCTTTGATAGGTAGTTGTTCGCCAAATCGGAACCAGTTGAAGGTTGTGAATAATGGTGTAATTACCTGGCGAACTGAGACCGGCGAGAAAATCGTGACGCGATTTTATTCTTTATCGGATAATAGTCTGAAATTCGTCAAAGTGGTTCTACCGGGTGGCAAAGAGTACACATTGCCACAAGTTGTTTCTGCTTCCGGTGTGCGCTATACCGATGAACGGGAAATCGTGTTCTGGATGAAGGGCGAGACGGCCTTTATACAGCAACGCGCTCCGAGTGGTGAATGGCAGATTTTGTACAATAACTGTCGGATAATTTCAAAACGGTAATGGAATACGCTGATAGCCCTGGCGCGGACTTCCAGAGAGACGGGAGGCGTTTCTTTCCTCGCTGCGCTCGGATATGCATTAACGTTGTTAATGCAATCCGGTTAGATCCAGATGATTTCTACGGCAGGTCTGAGAACCTGGCAGAACCGAGATAAAAAACCTTCTGAAGGTCTATCAATAAATTCATGGCTGATGATAATCTTCGGTTCAACTTTCAGAAGGTTGGCGCTATGCCAAAATCGAACTTGACAAAAGTGCGATGATTGCTTAATATATATCTGTTTATAAAATCCGGATAAATTGGCAAGGGAAGTTAATGAATAAAAAAGAACGGCTGGCAGAGAAAGAGAAATTTTTAAGACTGCTGAACAATTTTGTCGGTGAACTGGGTGGATATGTTTCCGGGACTGACGGCCAATGGACGGTTAAGGGATTTATCGACATATACCGCAATATTTATACGATTAGTTCCGATACGAAAATTGTGTCGAAGATTTTAGAAATACACCTGTTCCCGCGCATCCTGCAATTTGCGCAGGATAACGGTTATTCAATTGTACTGACAGAGCATCAGAACTATTACCCCGATCTGAGTTTCATCAAACAGGAAAATCCGACTATCAAGTTTGCGGTTGACCTTAAAACAACTTATCGCGATCCGGGTTTCCCCGGTCATGTCAACGGTTTTACACTGGGAAGTCATGGATCTTATTTTCGGGAAAGAAATTCAAAGAAAAACATCCAGTTTCCTTATGCTGAATACTCCGGTCATTTCTGCCTGGGAGCGATCTACACCCGGACTTCTACGAAAGATTTGGATGAGACTCAAATCTTCCGCGTTAAGGAAATAGAGGCAGAGGAATATCGCGGCCGGGAGAGCCGCTACCGGATTACTTCTGTCGATAATTTGCATTCAATTACTTCAGTCGTCAGGGATTTCCAGTTTTTCGTTTGTGAAAAATGGCGCTTGGCGAGCGATAAACAGGGATCAGGCAATACGGCCAATATCGGTTCGATAACATTTATTGAGGATATTATGGCCGGAAATGGCGTTTTTGCCAGGCTCGGTGAACAGTGGTTCGATGAGTATTGGATGAATTACAATGTTACTACCTGGATGAAAAAGGGAAAAGCCACACCGATTCGTTCTATCGAAGATTTTCTGGATTTCAAGGGTGGTGATAAAAGTCTGATAGTACCGGTTAAGACGAAGAAAAAAGGGAATGAAAAGTAGATAGTATGCAGGTAATCGTACCTCCTATAAAAAGTCAAGGAATTAAAACCAAACTCGTTCCATGGATTCAATTGCTAGTTCCAGACGTCAAAGGTCGTTGGATCGAACCGTTTTTCGGAACCGGTGTCGTTGCTTTCAATTCCGGTTTCTCTCAGGCTTTGCTTAATGATATCAATCCGCATATAATCCGGTTTTATCAGGCTATCAAAGATCGAGATATTACTCCGGAGTCGGTGCGCGAATATCTTGAACGGGAAAGTAAATTACTGGCTGAGGCCAATGATAAAGGCTACGCCCATTTTCGATTAGTAAAGGATCGTTTCAACAAACAGCACGATCCGTTGGATTTCCTTTTTCTGTCGCGAGCGGGATTCAACGGGATGATGCGTTTTAATAAAAAAGGAGAGTGGAACATTCCCTTTTGCCAGAAACCGGAACGTTTCTCAAAATCCTATATCACCAAAATCGTGAATCAGGTTAACAAAGTGGCCTGCTTGATTCAACCGGAGTGGATTTTCACGGCGGAATCATTCGAGCAGACGATTCTGAAAGCCAGGTCGAATGATATAATTTACTGCGACCCACCCTATATCGGCCGGTACGTGGATTATTTTAGTGGCTGGACGGAAGCTGACGAACTGCGCCTGTTCAGCTTGCTTTCAGAAACACCAGCCAAATTTATACTCTCAACCTGGCATCATAACGATTACCGCGAAAATAAATTTATCCATTCGCTCTGGTCAAAATTCAACATCGTCACACGTGATCACTTCTATCACGGCGGCGGCAAGATCGAAAACCGGAAATCAATCGTCGAAGCCTTAGTCTTTAACTTCGAGGCCAATATCGAAAAACATAATGCCTACGTCCAGCCCAAACCGGAACAAATGGTGTTATTCGAGCAGAGATCGGAGTATATAAAGAGGAAATTGAGGCGAGGATAACTTGATAATGAGTATGGGATAAAATATGAAGACAATAGTAGCATACTTAGTCTCGATTGTTATTTTACTTGTGATAGAACCGATAATAGTATTTCTCTTCTTTCCAATATTAGCCTATCTTAGAAAAATTGACGCACAGTTAGTGTATTGGCTCGAAGGGATCATTAGCACAATTGTGAGTTGCTTTACTGTTGTGTTTCTATCTGTCATGATTTTTAATTGGCTTTCCGTTAAGTACTCACTATTGCCGATTATCATAATGCTCACCTTATCAAGCATTAATAATATTAATCGTCTTAAACGGTTTAAAGGAACAGATCGTTACCATAATGAGCTATCATACACTATTGGAGATACAGTTGGATTTACGCTCGGAGCAATGTATTTCCTATATAATATACCTTTCGGAATTATTGTATCTATTGCTGCAGTGCCAGTGGTTATTTTGATATTTTGCTTATTAATATCTCGGACGAATTCATTACCATTTTGGAAACTTGCTTCAAACCTTCCAGACCAAGCATATAATTGGTTTCTAAATGATGGTTCTTGCTGGATTATTTATGATCCTCCGTCTGGAAAAGAAAAGAAACCCGAAATAAATGGATATAGTCACGGTTTATCGTTATTTGTGCCGAGTCTTGGTAGAAAAATAACAGTTTACGGGAAAATGAGTTTAATCGAAGAATCGGAAAAGCAATTTTTAGAGCAATATGCAAATGACAGAATCTAATACAGAATCACACATCGCATTATACCGACAATCCGCGACGGATTGTCTTTCGTTGAATGTGACCATTCGATTATGATGAACAATGAAATAAAAAATATTTTATTTTTACATCTAACACAACTCAATTTAAATTCAAATTCTTATAAAATTGATGATAACATAATTTTATCTAAAAGTGAAAATACAGCAGAATTAAATGCCTATCAGGATTTATGTATTAGGACGGGGTTTCATGATGGTGAAGCTTTGTATTTCGATACGCATATTTCAATCATTCAAGATGAAAACTATTACCTTTATTATTATTGGGAACCCGATTCGATTGTATCACGTCTTTGTACAACAATTGTATATAATGTAGAATCTCCATTGGGTCTTGTCACGGCTATACAATCATTGGATAACTTAGAATCGATATACTGGTTTAACGATATTTTTAATGAATATCCAATATTTGATTTATTTAACTCAAGTTCAATTGTTCTAACAGAATTAAAACTCGAAAAAATTAAGCAATCTTGGAAAAATGAATCGAATCTTGGCCATAATAGGATATCTATAGCCCTTTCAAGCTTTAATATTGCTTGGCGTTGTTCTTCTCTTGAGCAGATGTGTGTGAATTTGTCTATAACAATTGAATCTCTTTTTTCCCCTTCCACAAATAATGAACTATCTCATCAGATAGCATATTATGTTTGCCAGTTTTTAGGTGATAATTCTAAAGAGAAAGAAAAAATTTATTGTGATTTTAAAGCTTTTTATAAGGTGAGATCATCTATCGTACATGGTGATTATCCAAATCAAAATATACTTGATGATATTGTACCCAAAATATTTCATTACACATGCAAAATACTACAAAAAATAATAATAGATGAAACTCTTATAGAAATGTTTTCTAGCAAAAAAGGATTCGATGAACTTGTGAAGCAGTGGTTGTTTAAATAATCTTATTGTAAACGTGTCAATTAGAAATTGACTGTTACGTCAGGTTCTCAAGCCTGTTGAATAGCGAACCAGTCAAGTCTACGTATATGAAACGAACAGGGAAAAACGGAGTTCGCCAATAACATCGGCGAATATTCTTGATAGTTACTTTCCTCACTGCGCTCGGAAGTGCTCCGGATGGAATTTCTACGGAGTACCGCGGAGCATTAACATTGTTAATGCAATCCGGGAGAGGAGGAACTACGCTAATAGCAGCGCTTTGAATTCGTCGTAAACGCTGGAAATGGCTTTGGATAAGAGCGGGCGCTCCAGGAATTTTTTCAGTCGGTCGGGGATGGGAACTGTTGCTCCGATAACTGGTTCGACAATGTCGCAGAACTTCGCCGGGTGAGCTGTTTCCAGAAAAATTCCGGTGTCAATTTCTGGGTGGCGGGCGAGATAATTT
>JAKPPP010000409.1 GCA_029547265.1 Bacteroidota bacterium | reverse complement strand
ATTAGGATAAACAAGTAAGTTTTGTTTGGATGAATATTCAGAAATTGCTGTACTGATGCCAAAGATGGTTTGAAAATTATTGGCATATTCCCATGATGATCCGCATGTACTTACTGCGTCCCAATTAACCGACCATGTCATCATTGCTCTTAATGTCGGATATCCATTTACGTTAGTAAGTAAATAGTTTCCTGCCGGTGGACCATATCCGCGAAGATACATTATTGCTGACCTTACAGACGCTGTATCCGTGAATCCTCCTCCTGCAGCATTGGTGCATGCCGGTAAACCTACTGCAATTTTATCAGCCGGTAATCCAATGAAAAATCCTCCTCCGGTATTGAATCCATGAATCACTGCTTCTGTCATTGCAACGATGAAGTCGGCAGTGCCTTGCGTATAAATAGCTCCGTCGATTCCATACATCGATCCGCTGTTATACAGTTGAACTTGTAATAGGTCTAGTGAGTCTCGCAATCCATGAATGATAGGTAAATATCCTCCCCAAATGCCTCCATAAGCCGATTGTCCCCCTTGAACATAAGCGGTCTCTGGAGCCATCGTTAAAATTAACTTTGCAGAATGATTTGTTCTGTAGTTGGCCATAATCTGTTTGATGGCATCAATTAAATTGATTTGGGCAATGCTCGACGGATTAGTAATAGTTCCTCCTCCCGCTAAAATCGAATTGCCATTTTCAATATCTATATCAATTCCATCGAATCTATAGGTGTTAATTATTCCTGTCATGGAAGAAATGAAGGCGTTTTTGTTGACCATGGTAGTTAGGTCGATAGAAGTATTTGCTCCTCCAATGCTAATTAGTACTTTCTTACCTTGACTTTGTAAATACTGGACCTTCGTAATAAATTGACTAGAACTTATGCCATCGGGTGTAAAAAGCATCGTCATGTCGCTAGGTGAAGTCGGAACGGCGAATGAAACCTCAATTACATTATACCGATTATCGACTAAATCGAGAGGGATATAAGGCGCATTTACATCCGACCAATTATGCCAATAGCCGACAAGAGTTGGGGTTGGTAATTGAGCATTACTTTGAAACGATAAATTTAGTAGAATAAGGAGTAAAATTCTTTTCATGTCACACTGTTTGGTCGACTAAATATAGGGAATAATTCTTATCCCTAAGAAAAATTTCGATTCATACGATATGTACTTGCATATTATCCCTTGAATCGGTTATTATAAATTATGATGAAAGGTAGTAAAGTGTCAAGTAAATTTAGGCAAGGTCAAAATATCAAATATCAAATATCTATTGTCTTCTACTTAAAGATATTCTTTATCACCTTACCTTTAGACGTCGGCATATAAAATCCCATTAATTCGGCTACAGTATTGGAAATATCTATTTGTTCGTAATGCCAATCGGTAACATAGTTTTTCTTGAAATCGGGTCCTATTCCAAATAATTCAACATGTCTACAACCATCACAGCTATCTCCATGTGATACAAATCCATCGAGATGCCCTGCGGTATGTCTGCCATGATCGTTTGTTACAATGAGGGTTGTTTGGTCCTTATAAAAAGGATCGTTTTGAATTTGCTGCCAAAGCTGATATATGTAGTTGTCGGTAGTAATTATACCTTGTAAATAACCCAATGAATCATTTGCA
>JAKPPP010000406.1 GCA_029547265.1 Bacteroidota bacterium | reverse complement strand
AGAAACATTGAAATACAACTACACAGTCAACAATAAAAAAAGCACCTATCGGTGCCTTTAATTTTATATTACCAATCCTTTTCAGGATTACCACTTGTCGCTTCAAAACGCTTAGCTTTTTTCTTTTGAAGATTTTGCTCTTCATTCTTCAAAGCTTGTAACATTCGCTCTGCTTCTTCTTTTGAAATTTTAGGTTGAGCTTTTTGTTGCTTCGCCTGCTCTTTCTGCTGCTGTTGCTTCTGTTGATCTTGCTGTTGTTGCTTTTGTTGATCTTGTTTTTGCTGATCTTGCTTTTGTTGCTGCTGCTGTTGATCCTTGTTTTGATCTTTATTCTGATTCTTCTGATCTTTATTTTTTTGATCTTTATTTTGCTGCTGTCTTAATTTAGAAAGAGCATACGCCAAATTATAACGAGCATCGTCATCATTCGGATTTAATCGCAATGCCATCTTGTATGCCTCTAAGCTTTCTTGGTACTTCTCAGCATTCATCAATGTATTTCCTAGGTTGTAATATGATTTCGATAGCTCACCGGGATTTTTACTCATGCCCGACGATTGCAAGAATTGCTTTCCCGCTTCATCATAATTTTTCTGCTTGTAGTATGCATTACCCAGATTATAATTTCCTGCAAAGCTCTGAGGATCTTTTTCTAATGAGCTCTTATAATCGATCTCGGCGTCTTTGTATTTCTTATCGTTGTAGGCGCTATTGCCTCTGCGAATCATATTATTCGCTTTTTGAGCAGATACAGTAAACGATATCAAAATCGGAAGTATGTACAAGTACTTTCTCATCATGCTTCTTTTTTAGTTACACCAAACGGATTTAATTTCGCAAACCATTTGCTTTTCTTTTCTCCAAGCAAGAAGTCAATTATCAATAATATAAATGCACCCGCAAGAAAATACTGGAATTGATTTTCGTAGTCGGTATACATCTTCGCTTTAAACTCTTTTTTATCGAGTCCGTTGAGTTCTTTCAGAATCAAATCGAGTCCGTCATCACTATTCGTTGCTTGTATAAATCGACCTTTCCCGGCATCAGCAATTTCATTCAACATATTTTGGTCGAGTTTAGAAATAACTGTAGCACCTGAATTATCTTGTCTGAAACCCACTCTCGTCCCGTTATTATAAATGGGGATAGGCGCACCGCTAGCAGAACCCATTCCGATAGTATACACTTTAATTCCTTGCTCTGCTGCACTCTTAGCCGATTCTATTGCATCATCTTCGTGATTCTCACCATCTGTAATTACCACAATAGCACTATGCTTTTTAATTGTATCGGTAAAAGATGTTGAAGCCATATCGATTGCGGCTCCAATCGCTGTTCCTTGTTTAGGAACGATATCAGTTTCGACTTGTGAAAGAAAAAGTTTAGCCGCGGCATAATCAGTTGTAATAGGAAGTTGCATATAAGCATCACCGGCAAACACAACAATTCCTATACGATCACCTTCTAAGCGATCGATCAATCGACTAACAGCTTGCTTAGAGCGTTCCAGACGATTCGGACGAATATCTTCTGCATTCATACTATTGGAAACGTCCATGCAAATAATAATATCAGATCCTTTGCGCTTTACTTCCTCTAATTTCGATCCAATCAGTGGTCCACATACTCCTACAACCATTAAAATAAATCCTGTCCATAGTATCCAGAATTTCATTCCGGGACGAGAAACAGAAACATCAGGAAATAATCGTTGTACTAAAAACGGATTACCGAATTTCTGAATAGACTGCTTTTTCCATCGGCGCATCATATAATACAATATCAGCAGCACCGGTGCAAGTGCAAACAGATAGATCATTGATGGATGTTGAAATTTAAACATAGTGAATCAGCAAATCGATTTATGGTAAACTCTTTAATAATGTATAACGTAATATCAACTCAGCAACGAAGAATGACAGCGCTATCAATGCAAACGGAAGGTATTCTTCAGTATGGCGATTGAACTCAGTTACTTCAATCTTCGACTTCTCCATTCTGTCGATTTCTTTGAAGACTCCTTCTAACGCTTTGTTATTCGTAGCACGGAAGTATTTTCCATCGGTGTTACCTGCTACTTGAGTAAGCAGATCTTCATCGATTTGAACTTCCATATTTTGGTACTGAACTCCGAAAGGTGTTTTGAAAGGATAAGGTGCCATTCCCTTCGTTCCTACCCCAATTGAATAGACACGAATGCCGAAAGTTTTCGCAATTTCCCCTGCAGTTGCCGGAGGAATCGACCCTGAATTATTTACTCCATCAGTAATAAGAACGATTACCTTACTTTTTGTTTTAGCATCTTTTAATCGCGAAACAGCAGTAGCTAATCCTTCGCCAATTGCAGTACCGTCTTCCAGCATTCCCGGCTTAATATCTTTCATTAAGTTTCGTAAAACAGAATGATCAGAAGTAATAGGACATTGCGTAAAACTTTCTCCACTGAAAATCACTAAGCCGATTAAATCATTGGGACGACCATCAATAAAATCGAGTGCCACTTTCTTTGCTGCTTCGATACGATTCGGACGAAAATCTTCTGCCAACATACTCGTTGAAATGTCGAGCGCAACAACAATGGAGATACCTTCTGTTGTTACGTTTGAAGAACTTGAAGACGACTGAGGACGAGCCAAGGCAACGATCAAGAAAGCGATTGTAATAAATCGGAATACCAAAGGAACATTAACCAATCGTTGCTTAAACGATTTAGGATAATTCCTAAATGCATCGGTACTGCTTATGTTTATTACGGGACGAGTAAATCGCTTTACTTTCCAATAGTATGCAGCCATCAGAGGTAAAATCAACAGCAGCCAAAAGAACTGAGGATGCTTAAATGTAAAGGAACTCCAATCAAATAAACTCATGACTGCACCTCCTTTTTATTTTCAGTTTCATCAACAACAGGATTTTTCTCTTGTTCAGGAGTGGTCATTGCAACAAATGAAACTGCATTTTTAAAACTTAATTCATGTTCCGAATTATGTGGTATCACTTTGGCAAACTTCACTAAATCGGCTAGACGCAAAACATATGCTAATTCATCTTGCAATTGCTTATCCGTTTGCTGAATGAAACCATGGGCCAATATTTCATCTGACGTTAACTCCATTGCAGGCAATAACCATCGATGTTGAATATAAACCCTTAAAATATCTGTTAACTCACTATAATATCCTTTCACCTGATTCTTTTGCCATAACTGCTTTTGCTCAAGTTCATTGAAAGCGGTCATTGCAATTTCATATGCAGGTTTCCTAATGATAGGCTTTCCTTCAGCTAAATCATCTTTCTTTTTTGCATTAATGAAATAAAGAATAACTGCACCAACAATCAAAATTACAACCAGCCATAGCAATATCATCAACATAATAAAAAACATATCGTATGGCACTTCAACTACACTATGAATATCACGAATTGCTTTTGTTGTGTCAACAGGGACCAGATAAACAGAAACTTGCAAAGGATCGGTATATGCTTTAACCGGTTCCCCTTTGAAATTATAATCGATAACAAATCCCGGGACAGTATATGAACCCGAGTCGAAGGCCATTAATGTTACCTTTTGTGATCGAAGTAAAATTCCCTGGTCATCAACAGGCATCGTATCAACTCCTCCATTCTGAACAACTTCTAACCCTCCAATAGAATCAGAGATATAAGGCCAATTGATTGAAATGGATTTGGGTTGTGTTATTGTAAGCTCTAACGTAAACGGCTGTCCGATTACTACTTTTCCCGTATCGAGTTTTGCAGTAGCCACCACACCTTGCCCATTCATCAAAAATGGAAAAAGCAATGCTATATAGAGTAAAACAATTCTTTTCATTCTATCAGGCTCTTCTTTCGCGACGTTTAAATAAATTCAACAATGGCTGCACGTAAGGTTGATCGGTACGCAATAATGTATGGTCGACTCCACTTCTATTCAACAATTCATTTACTCTTCTATCTGTTTGCTTCCACCATAAATTATAATCGCGGCGGAGGTTTGCATTCGAAGTATCCATCAAACTCACTTCACCGGTTTCAGCATCCACAAATCGCACTAATCCTACATCAGGCATTTCTGCTTCTCTTGGATCCATGATTCGCAACGCAGCGAGATCATGTTTTTTAGAGGCGACTTTCAAAGCATCTTCATATCCCATTCCGATAAAATCGGAGATCATAAAACAGATACTTTTTTTCTTGATCATATTATTCAAGTACCGCAAAGCACCGCCAATATCAGTGCCCGTACCTGTAGGTTGAAAATTAATCAACTCACGAATAATTCTCAAAATATGTGTCTTTCCTTTTTTAGGAGGAATGAACAACTCAATTTTATCGGAGAAGAAAATCACACCCGCTTTATCATTATTTTCAATTGCAGAAAAAGCTAATACTGCCGTAAGTTCGGTAATCAAATCACGTTTAAATTGAATGTTAGTCCCGAAATTCCCGGAAGCGCTCACATCCACCAACATCATAACTGTTAACTCGCGTTCTTCTTCAAATACTTTTACATAGGGATGATTGAATCGAGCGGTAACATTCCAGTCGATATTTCTCACATCATCACCTTCTACATATTCGCGCACCTCACTGAATGCCATTCCACGCCCTTTGAAGGCGGAATGATACTCGCCTGAGAAAATCTGAGATGACAACCCTCGGGTTTTAATCTCGATCTTCCTGACTTTCTTCAGTAATTCTGACGATTCCATACTAATTGAATTCTCTTTAAGAAAATACTATGGTACTTCTACAATGTTTAATACTTCATTAATCACTTCATCAGTAGTGATGTTTTCAGCTTCCGCTTCGTACGTGAGTCCGATACGGTGACGCATAACATCATGGCAGATAGCTCTCACATCTTCAGGAATCACATAACCTCTTCTCTTAATGAATGCATAAGCTTTAGCTGCTAAAGCAAGATTTATACTTGCACGCGGTGATCCTCCGTAGCTGATTAAATTCTCGATTTTCTTCAGATTGGAATCCTTCGGATAACGCGTAGCGAAAACGATATCAAGAATATACTTCTCAATTTTCTCATCCATGTAAACTTCACGCACTGCGTGACGTGCTTTCACAATTGTATCGGCACTGATTACAGGATTGATTTTCGGAAACTCCTGAGCAAGGTTCTGACGAATAATCATTCGCTCATCTTCCTTTGTAGGATATCCGATAGTTACTTTCAACATAAAGCGATCGAGTTGTGCTTCAGGTAAAGGATAAGTTCCTTCTTGCTCAATCGGGTTTTGTGTTGCCAATACTAAGAAAGGCTCAGGAAGTTTAAATGTCTCATCGCCGATAGTTACTTGACGCTCTTGCATGGCTTCTAACAAAGCACTTTGCACTTTAGCCGGTGCACGGTTGATTTCATCAGCCAATACGAAATTTGCGAATAATGGTCCGCGGCGCACGGTAAACTGCTCTTGCTTCTGATTATAAATCATAGTACCTACTAAATCGGCAGGCAGCAAGTCGGGAGTAAATTGTAATCGGCTGAATTTTGCCTGTATGGCCGACGAAAGCGACTTAATCGCTAATGTCTTTGCCAATCCCGGAACCCCTTCTAAGAGGAGGTGACCGTTAGAAAGTAATCCAATTAACAATCGGTCGAGCATATACTTTTGCCCGATAATTACTTTTCCTAATTCAAGATTCAACAGTTCAATGAAAGCACTTTCCTGTTGTATTTTCTCATTAATTTCACGAATATCCATAGTTATTCTTCTAAAATACAGGTTGCAATATTAACCGTTTTAACGTGAAACATCTGTGAATCTACACACAGGTTTTCGTTAAAGTGTTGTTAAAAACTTTAAAACGGGATTTTACTCCACCCGAACACGTGGATCGAGACGTGCATAAAGCAAGTCGACTAGGATATTAATGAGCACAAAAAAGATCGAAACCATCAATACAGAGCCCATAACTACGGGAAAATCGTAATGTTCTAGTGCATCTACTGTTACCTTCCCTACTCCTTTCCATCCGAAAATATATTCAATAAAGACTGCTCCCGCAAGTAGCGAACCAAACCAACCCGACAAAGCCGTAATCACAGGATTAAGTGCATTTCGCAGCGCATGCTTAACAATAACCGTCCACATGGATAAGCCTTTAGCACGTGCTGTTCTTACATAATCCATCGACAAAACTTCAAGCATTGAGCTTCTGGTTAATTGAACTATTACCGACAAGGGACGAATACCTAGCGTTATTGCAGGAAGAATAATGTTTTTCCATTGCAGAATTTCACCATTGAAAGGATCTACTTCATACAAACTTCCTGTCATGTTTAATCCTGTTACATCACTCCACACAAATCCGAATAACCATGCAATTACGATTCCCGCAAAAAACGAAGGCACCGACATACCTAATACGCTGATAAACATATTGAGTTTATCGGGCCACTGCTGGTACCTCAATGCCGACCAAATTCCTAAGGCGATACCAATAACTGCAGCTAATGCTAAAGCTACCACAGCCAGCAATGCCGTTCCCGGCAAAGCATCGGTAAGAATTCCCATTACGAGATCTTGCGACTGATACGAGCGACTTAGATATGGAACTTTTAATATCAAAGCATACTTACTAAAATGAGCTATAGAAGTAAATGATCCATATTTTTTACTATCAGCAAATGCATGCGATGACGAATCAACGGTATTATTGAGAGATATTGGAGAAAGGTCGTTAACATATAAAGCAAAGCGCTTTGAGACCGGCAAATCGCGACCTAGCTCTTTGTTAATAGCATCAATAGAAGCAACATCGGCTCGTTGACCAAGCATCATTCGTGCGGGGTCACCGGGAAGAATATTGAAAAGAAAGAAAACAACAGTAACTACACCGAAAATTATCAGTAAGCCATTGCCGAATTTCTTTAGAAAGACTGAAAACACCTTATTTGAATTCTTTTTTAACTTCTGCTTGAAGTTCAGCTTCGTTATACGCTTTATCCTCTATTCCAACCCAGCTCTTCATCACATTACCATTCCACATATAATAAACTCCCGGTGTTGATCCGTCATTTAACATGGTCCAGAATAACGGAATATCTAAAATCGTATAAGGGAATTCACCTTGCGCATATTGGAAGAACTCAGGAATTTTAAAAGTCTCTTCATCCATAAAGTAGATATATACTTTAGGGAATCCGGGAGTCTTCGATAATTTCATCAACGACTTAGCTGTATTTTGACAATGATCGCAACCGGCAGCAAAGAAGCAAACAATCTTCTTCCCTTTATCGAGGTTTACTTTTTTTCCGCTGAAAATATTATGTGCACTATACTTCGATTTTACAGGAGTCGGTTCTTTCGGTTTAGCAACAACTGAATCTTTTTTAGTAGTATCAACCGGCAATGCTTTTGCAGTATCAATAGCAATTGCTGTATCTATTGGAGTTGAAATATTTTGAACTTCTGTACTGTCTTCTTCTTCTTCATCTACTACTGATGTGAAAGTAGTATCGGGAACCGGTGTTTTGCCACAAGGACAGAATGGAAATGCAACATACAACAACAAAGTACTCATCAACCAAACAATCAACAATACACTAAAACGATCTTTCGACGAAGGCTGAGTTTCAACTTTACGATAAACAACGATGAGCATTAAGATGGTGATAATATTCTTAATGAAAGCTTCGAGAGGAGTCATCGGAATTAATTGTCCAAAGCAACCGCAATTCCCATTCATCGCACCATGCTTCACCATTTCAAGAGTGAGATGCGCACAAAACACAACTAGCAATCCGATGGTTGCGGGGATAACAATCTTCTTTAAATAATGAGGTTGAATTATTAAGATTCCGATTGCCAACTCCAATGCAATAAGTGCGCGCGAGAAATAAGGAGCCAAGCACCACGACATCAATCCTAAGTCGACCAACTGCTTTTCGAATGCCCATATCGGGAACATCTTAGCTACTGCAGAAAGGACAAAGAGAGCGAAGATTAAAATCCTAAGTATCCAAACTAATGTTTTCTTATTCATATAAAAAACCTATTTCGTATTTAACTCATCTAACTTGATTAACGCAAATATGGCATAATTAATCATATCGTAATAATTCGCATCAACACCTTCACTTATGAGCGTTTTTCCTTCATTATCTTCAATCTGTTTGATACGAAGTATTTTCATTAAGATTAAATCTGTCATTGAACTAACTCTCATATCGCGCCAAGCTTCGCCGTAATCATGATTTTTATCGAGCATCAAAGACTTAGCTGTAGAAGCAAAATGTTCATACTTATTCTTGGCAAAATCCTTGTCGAGTTCCATCGGATCGCCGTCAGTAAGCTCCAATTGAAGCAAAGCGATGATCGAATAATTGATAATTCCGATGAATTCCGACTCCACTCCCTCATCTACTTTACTCACATTTTTCTCTTCTATACTTCTGATTCGCTGAGCTTTAATGAAAATTTGATCAGTAATTGAAGAAGGGCGAAGAATTCTCCATGCAGTTCCATAGTCCTTCATCTTTTTAAGGAATATATCTTTGCAGCGCTCAACAGCACGATTATATTGTTGGGAAGTTAGTTCCGACATAAGTATCTTTAATAGTTTGCAAATATCTCGAATCTCTCAATAGGTATGCTTCATTCCGCACAATCAATTCCTTTTAGCCTCAATTGCAAGGGGAAGATTTTACATCTCACCCAACCTATTGTGATGGGGATTCTGAATGTCACCCCCGATTCATTTTACGACGGTGGCAAATTTATTGAAGAATCCGGCATCCTGAAGCGAGTAGAAGAAATGATTCAACAAGGAGCCGCAATTATTGATATTGGAGGAGCATCCTCACGCCCGAAGAGTGCAATTATAAGCGTAGAAGATGAATTATTACGGACAATCAAACATATTGAACTGATAATCAAGCATTTTCCAGGTATCATCATATCAATTGATACATGGAGAGCGAGGGTAGCAAAAGAAGCCATTGAGGCAGGTGCAAGCATAGTAAACGACATATCGGGCGGCGATATGGATGAGGAAATGTTCAAAACTGTAGCTACGTTGCAATCGCCCTATATATTGATGCACATGCAAGGCACTCCACAAACCATGCAAGTGAATCCCGTTTATGAAAATGTAGTAACGGAAGTCATAGGGTCGTTGAAAGTAAAAATGGAGAAATTGAGGTCGCTGGGAGTACATGATATAATTGTTGACCCAGGGTTCGGATTCGGGAAAACGAATGGACATAACTTCCGACTTTTAAAAAACTTAAATCTCTTTAAAATCTTGAAAGCACCTGTAATGGTTGGTGTATCGAGAAAATCGATGATAAACAAAACGCTCAACATCAAACCAAATGAGGCACTCAACGGGACCACTGCCTTAAATATGGCAGCATTGATGAACGGAGCCAATATTCTTAGAGTACACGACGTTAAAGAAGCGATGGAGACCATACAGCTTTACAATAATTTACAAGCATCTTAAAATGGCGAAACATCTGATTTCTAAAACAAGTTATATAAAGGGACTGCAATGTAAAAAAGCAGTATACCTCTACAAACACTATCCGAAGCATAAGGATGCACTTTCATCGGAGAGATTAAAAAGATTTAGCGCGGGACATGAGATAGGATTTATGGCGCGAAAAATTTTCCCCGGAGGGATAGACATCAGCGCACAAATACCCGCGACTTACGATGAATACTTAAAGTCGACACAAGAGCAAATTAAATTAGGCAAAGAAGTAATTTACGAAGCCACGTTTAAATACAATGAAGTACTCGTAATGCTCGACATATTAGTTAAAACGGAGACCGGATGGAAAGCGATCGAAGTAAAAAGCAGCATTGCCATCAGTGAAACGTATAAAGAAGATGCTTCACTACAATATTATGTAATTACGGGCAGCGGATTACCACTTGAAGATTTCAGCTTGATGTATTTAAATAAGCCATGGAATGAAATCAAAAAAGACGAAGAAGCTTCATCAATTTTCATTACAGAATCGCAAAATGAAAGATGTAAATTAGATTTAACAAAAGTGCATTCCGAAATTGAAGATATTCGCAGAACATTAGCAGGCCCCGGGATTCCGTCAATAAAAACCGGAGCACAATGTAATACTCCCTACCCTTGCGACTTCATCGGGTTTTGCACTCGACAAGAGTCGGAAATTGCAGAAGGACTATTTGAAAACCTATGAAAAAGATCTATCAACATCATATAAAAACGCCGATACGCATGATTGTGTATACGATGTTGGTATTTGTTGTTTTCAGAGGACTTTTTTTAATTGAAGCATTAATCATGCATCCCGACTTATCATTCAAAGGATGGGCATTGAGTTTTATTCACGGAATTCGACTAGACGTATCCGCTTCATCGTATATCGTTGCACTTCCTTTCTTAGTTTGGTTGATGACTGGATTTATACACAGAGGATGGTTGCATCTTGTATTTCACTTTCTATTTTATGTATTCACATCGGTAGCTGTTCTTACAGGGTTCATAAATCTCATTGTATATCATGTTTGGGGAACACTTTTCAATGCGAGAGCGTTGGCATTTGCTACGCAACCCAAAGAGATGTTAGCATCATTAACATCCATTCAACTTATCATTGCACCGTTGATTATAATAGCTCTAATTGTGATCAACTATAAGCTTTGCAGAAGCTATTGTTTTCCTGAAAACTATGAACATCATCCGAAACATAGTATTTTAAGATTCTTAATAATTGCATGTATTCCGATTGGAATCAGAGGAGGATTACAACAAATCCCGATTAATGAAAGTGCAAGTTATTATAGCGATGAAGCACATCTGAATTTAGCAGCTACAAATCCGCTGTGGTATTTATTAAATAGCATCTATAAGTCGGGGGATCTAAAACGAAATGAATATCAGTTTCGAGAAGCTAGTGAAGCAAAAAAAATCTGTTCTCAATTAAAGAGTGATGGTGGTGATAGTCTACAATTATTCAACTCCCCTCGACCGAATATTGTCATGATCGTGCTTGAAAGTTGGACAGCTGATATAATAGAACCATTGGGCGGCGACAGCAACATCACACCATTCTTCACCTCGCTCTGCAAAGAAGGAATATTATTTAATAATATTTATGCATCAGGACGGAGAACTGATCAGATGTTTCCTTCGATACTATCGGGATTTCCGGCACAACCAAATCACAGCATCATTCGATACTCCGACAAAACGGCCAAACTTCCATTTTTTAGCCAATATTTAGGAAAGCAAGGATATGAAACGGCCTTTCTATACGGAGGAGAATTAGAATTTGCCAATATGAGAAGTTACCTCTTGCAAGGAGGCTTCAAAACTATAATCGGGAAAGAAGCATTTGCATCTGCTGATATGAATAGCAAGTGGGGAGCACATGACGGAGTTGTTCTTAACAAAGAGTTGGAAGTAATCAATGGACTAAAGGCGCCATTCTTCTCGATGATACTCACGCTAAGCACACATGAACCGTTTGAAGTGCCGATGAAAGCCAAAATAGCAGGTAAATCAGAAAGCGATAAATTCAGGAATGCTGCTGCTTATACAGATGAAAGTCTGAAAGAATTCTTCACTAAAGCTAAACAACAGCCATGGTATTCGAATACCGTTTTTGTGCTGGTAGCTGATCACGGACATTTATTACCAAGAAACCATGAATATGCTGATCCGGCTTGCTATAGAATTCCATTATTAATAGCGGGAGGCGGCATTAATCCCGAATTCATAGGAACCAAATACGAGGTAATAGGAGCTCAAAACGATATTCCATCAACCCTACTCAAGCAACTTGGCATGAGCGATACGGCATTCATTTACAGCAACAATTTGCTAAGTAAAACCCGAGTGAACCATGCCTATATGAACTTCGATGATGGATTTGGGTATATCGATAATAGTGGTTCTTGGATGTACAACTTCACGAATAAAAAGTTCATTCCGGCCTTCAGTAAAAAGGGAATCAGCACTTCCGACAGTAGCTTCATCAAAGGTTCATCTTATTTGCAGACGTTTTACGAGCAATTTATAGGACTTTAAATAGAATAACGCATTATCTTTGCGCTATGAATCTCAAAGAAAGGCTAAACCATATTCGTTGCTTTGTGCTTGACATCGACGGAGTGTTGACCGATGGAAGTTTGCACGTACTTCAAGATGGCATCATGCTTCGCAAGATGAATATAAAAGACGGATATGCGTTACAGTTAGCTGCCAAAAAAGGATATTTCATTTTTGTAATTAGTGGCAGCAATGCTGAAGGAGCTAAAAAGAGGCTAGAGAATTTGGGGATTACCGAAGTATATCTCAACTGCAAAAACAAATTGGCTCAGTTAGAGAATTTGATGATTCATTATAAAATCAGCTTTGACGAAATCCTTTATATGGGCGACGATATGCCGGATCTTGAAGTGATGCAGAAATGCGGAGTTCCTACTTGTCCTGCCGACGCCATTCATCAAGTAAAATCAGCCAGTATTTATGTCTCCGAGAAAAAAGGAGGTGAAGGTGCAGTTCGTGATGTAATTGAACAAGTGATGACCTTGCATAAAAAATTCGAATAGCATATTTCCTTCTGCCCTAAATGACGAATTACCTAAAACTCATAAGGTGGCCTAATCTATTAATGATTGCCATCTTTCAATATGCGCTTCGCTACCTATTGGTTGCTCCAATTCTCGACTACCAAGAGAAAGGGTTAATAATATCACATCTCGACTTTTTCTTATTGGTATTATCGACAGTATGTATTGCTGCCGGTGGATATGCGGTAAATGATATAGAAGACGTAGCTATTGATAGCATAAATAAGCCATCGAGAGTTATTGTCGGGACTAAGATTAAAGAAGATACAGCAAATAATTTCTATACGGCAATTACCTTTGTAGGAGTAGCTATTGGGTTTTACCTGTCGTTTGTGAAGGACATTAGACTCATCGGATTCATTCAAATTTTCTCAGCAGGCTTCCTTTACTTCTATGCTACCACATACAAGTGCATACCATTGCTTGGAAATGTAATTATCGGATTACTTACCGGTATGACTGCCTTGATGGTAATCATAGCAGAGCCTGCTGCCATGGAAGATGCAGCGGTATTAACATTTACAGGCAGCTACATGGTATTTGCCTTTAGTATGACCATTTTGAGAGAACTTATTAAAGACCTTGAGGACCAAAAAGGCGACAGTACTTGTGGCTGCAAGACTCTGCCCGTTATGATAGGAAGTGTCCCTGTAAAAATATTAGCAGGACTACTCTCACTTTTGATTGTTACAACACTCATCTGGATACAAATATCAACTAAGCAATGGCAAGCGATGCTATCGTTTACCTATGTTACCGCTCTTGTAACCGTACCATTGCTAATTCTTACATTCCTGATTTTCAAAGCAACTGAAATGAAGGAATTTGCAAGATGTGCATTGTTATCAAAAATGATTATGTTTACAGGAATTATTTCAATTATAATTTTTTACTTTTCATCAAAACAGTAAATAAAAATGAACCCTTTAGTACAGAAATTCGAAGGAACCGGAATCATTCTGGGATCAAACTCACCTCGGCGTGAGCAGCTTTTTAAAGAGCTGGGATTAAAGTTTCAAGTGTTGGCGAAAGATGTGGATGAGACTATACCTACGCAATTTCGTCGCGAAGACATAGCCATGTTTTTGGCAAGAAA
>JAKPPP010000404.1 GCA_029547265.1 Bacteroidota bacterium | reverse complement strand
GGATTTAGTAGTAGCTGACAACTTCAAAAAGTAAAACGAACATCTTCTATCCTCGTATACTTCGTTATGCTGAAATTTTAAAATCCTCATTTCGTCTGCGACGAACTTGCCTAACGGCAAAGAACACGGATGAAAGGATTTGAAATGGATTTAAAGGATTTTTAATTCTTAGGTTAGTTATGATTTTTCTTCTACGACGACTATTGGCTGATGCGGTTATTTTCTACGAGACAATAAGTGTTTTTTAAGAAGCTTTATACATTAACAAAAAAGGTGATCATAAAACTGATCACCTTTTTTGTTGAATGAAAATTAATTAATTATTCGTTATAGTTACTTTTTGAGTATCGGATGAATGATCAGATACGAGTGTTACGAAATACATTCCGCTGCTTTGGTTAGAAAGGTCGATTTTGTATTCGGTATTTGGTGACACTGTTTGTGAAATCAATAATTGTCCGATGCTGTTAGTGATTTTTAGTGTGTACTGCTCTCCTACTTTACCTGTTTTCGAAATATTAAAGATTCCGTTTGTAGGATTCGGGAATAAGTTAAACGAGTTGTTTGCATAATACGTTTGAACTCCAACCGATGAGTTGGTACAAATTTCTATTCCCCATCCTGTTAAATCACCGCCATCTTGGTTAGCAGCATCTTCTACAGTTAATGTCCATGTACCATTCGCTGCAGTACCGTTGAATACTGATAATGGTGTTGCAGGTTGGTACGTTCCGCCGCCTACCGGAGGACAAGGAAGTGCTCCTGCCGCTGCCGCATCATCGAAGCCACAGTCATAATTATCCTCATTGAAGCAGATATTACTGAATAAGGTAGAAGACGCTCCCGTTGGACCTGAAATTGTAAATGTTAAGTCGGCAATCCAACTATGAGTACCAATTAATCCGATAACATTAACATCGGTAATAGTTCCTGAAATTGGAATTGCTAAAGTTGATGTTACAGTTGGAGTACCATTAGGAGAAACGGAAACCGGAACATTTGCACTTGGCAAAGACGAACAAGAATTTGTAGTAAACGACCATTCATTAGATGTTACATCAGCTGAACAACCATTTGATGCAGTAACTCTCCAATAGAATGTTGACGATACTGCTAATACTGAAGTCTGGAATGTTGGAATTGTTAGTCCTGTAGCACTCGATACAATCGTTGTGAAAGCAGGATCAGAAGCCACTTCTACATTATAGATAACTCCTGATGATGTTGCAGGTGTCCACGTTAAAGTAGCAATTGAATTAACTCCCGTTGCTGCATTTGCAGGCGAAATCAATGTTGTTGCTGTTAAAGCAGGATCTAAAATTGATAAAGTAACATCAGTTGATTTAGTAACCGATGTTGATGTTCCGGTAATGGTGATAGTGTTGTTACCAACCATCGCAGCTGTTAATCCTGAAATAGTCATTGTAACAGGTGTACCGTCGTTGGTAGCTGTATTAGGATTAAATGTCGCCGTAGCGCCTGCCGGCAATCCAGATGCAGAGAATGTTGTTGTTTCGTTGAACGAAAGGAAAGTGTTATAAGTAAAATTATACGTCACGTCTCCCGGAGGACAAATACCTTGAGAAGTATTCGCTACACTCATTACAAATTCTGATGCTTGAACAGTAATTAATGATGTATTTAAAGCATAGAAAATATTTCCTGCTCCACGAACCATAATGCGTCCTGTAGTAGTAGTTACTCCAACAGGGACAGTTATTGATGCCGATCCTGTGTTTGGAACATTAGTAGCAATTGTATAAGGATAAGTATAACCGCTATCAACCGAGAAATAAATATTTACGTTTGCACAGTTAACATTTCCTGCGTTTGTTCCTGCAACATTCCAAGTTATTGTTTCAGTTGCGCCGGCATTCCATGTAGTAGCAGTATTTTGAGAGGTCACTACAAATGGTCCTGAGTTGTCAACTGTAACTGTCATTAAATCAGAAGCTGTTTGTCCACCTGAAACATCATTATCACGCACGATAAACGAGAAATCCATTGTACGCGCAACTGTAGGAGTTACTTCCCAAGTATTAGCCAAACTATTTAAAACAACAGTACGAAGATTTGGCATAAAACGATCAGGCGAAAGTTGCGGAGAGATACAACGATACATAGGGCCAACGTTATAAGTCGACTGAGGCGCTGCATTACCCGGCGATTGCTCAGGATCGTTTTGACTCCAGTTGTACGTCAAAGAAGCATTACCATCGGGATCGCTTGCTGTTCCTTCGAGAATGAAAGCAGTACCTTTTGGGATGGTATAATCAAGACCGGCATCAGCTGTCGGCGGTTGATTTGTTAATGGTGTTTGGAAGGCGCAAGTACTATTACCTGTTTGAACGTTAGCAGAAATATCGCGAACGTTTACATAATTGAAATCATCGTCGCTATGTGCTTGAACGTTACTAGAGCAGATACCTGCATAGGCCATAATAGAACTTCCAGAAGCCGGTTCAACCTCTGTATTTCCACTTCCTGAACGGCTACAAGTATTCATCGTATGATATCCACCATATTGATGTCCCATTTCATGCGCTACATAATCGATATCGAAAGCATCGCCGGTAGGATTAGAACTTCCTGTAAATCCTCTTCCTTTATGTTCGTCTGTCTGAGAAGTAGAAGTACAAACACATGCTATACATCCTGCATTACCACCTCCTGATGTATTGAAGTTATGTCCGATGTCGTAATTCGCAACACCGATACGAGCATCTATCACTTGCGCGGTGGTAGTATTCCACTCATTCGCCCACGGATCATTTGCAGTACTTCCATAGAAAATAAGTGTATCGTTATTCGAAACAAATTCCATTGTGATAGCTAAATCCCTCTCATAAACACCGTTCACACGATTCATAGAAATAGTCATTTGAGCTTGTATATCGGCAACTTCAGTTCCCGGAGTGGTGGCGAAAATATTTCCGTATTCAGCAGTGCATGAAAGCGCTAATCGATAAGTTCGGAGGATTTGATCGTTTGTTTCGAATACAGAATTAGAAATATCATTTCTCAGCGAAGGAAGATTAACTTCTTCGTTTAATAAACACTCGAAATTTTGAGGAGTTCCAGCTAAAGAAGCCTTATCGTAAACGATATAATTTACACGATCAGAAGTATAAGGATCGATGTAATTAGTACTATGTTTACCAGATAAAGTCATGGTATGTAAACCGAATTGTGTGATACTAAATCGCATAGTAGCTGTAGGATCGTCGATTCCTTGCGCAGCATAAGTTTTAATCATCGGATATTTAGCCGCCAATTCAGGATGCATTATAGGCGATTCCATCACTGCAAATCTTTCAAAAGATCCATCAGCCATTGGGAATTGAATGGTAATTGGCGATCTGCCGATAAGATGTCCTCGTACCGGTGCATCAACCAACATACTCTTCAATTTTTGAAGATCCAGTTGATAATAGAATGCTTGTTTAGGGAAAGAGTTCCTACGAACTTTTGAAGATGCTACAAAAGCATCTTGCTTTACGGGATGCCATAATGCAGCTGAATTTTGAGCGAAAGCAGCATTCATTAATAGGCACACGCATAGAGCCAATTTAGTAAAATGTTTCATGGTGTGATTGATTTAATAAGCAATAGTACTTAAAAGCGGGCAACCTATCAAAACCTTCTTAAGAAATTACATCAAATTAATGATTGATTTATAATTTGAGATGACATAAGTAAGTTTCATATCTATTCCAACTTTACTTTAACTTTTAAAGCCTTTCTCAACCTGCGACGTTACAATTTTCGTGAACCATGATAGAGGAAGAAGCTTGCGTAGCATTAACAATATCGGCGATAATCCTCCTACCGGATAGCGTAATTTATTTGAATTGTCGGTTGCTGCTTTGTAAACTGTAAGTGCAACCACTTCAGGACCCGGAGCATTCTGCCCTGCTTGCTGCGTATTCTTATAAACAACTTCTTCGTATCGATCGTAATCGGTGATTGATGGGTTTTTGAATAAATCCATTGAACGATCGTAAAAATCGGTTTTAATGGCTCCCGGCTCTACGCATTTCACCTTAATGTTTAAATGGCGTAATTCGAAGGCTAGCGACTCAGAAAAGCCCTCTACAGCCCATTTTGTGCCGTGATAAACCGAATAGAAAGGAAAAGTTATTAATCCGCCCATGGATGTAATGTTAATTATTGTTCCGTTTTTTGCGTTACGGAAATAACGTAATGCTTCACGAGTGACATTCATGAGTCCAAATACGTTAGTATCGAATTGGAGGCGCACCTGTTCATCGGTCGATTTTTCGAAAATTCCTGTTGCACCGTACCCTGCATTATTTACTACCACATCGATTCTTGAAAAATCATTCATGATTGATGCGAAAGCCGATTGAATAGATGATTCAGATGTAACATCGAGGGCATACGTTTTTATTGAAGGAATCGATTGAAAATCGTTTGTTTTAGAGGGATTTCGCATTGTAGCTGCTACATTCCACCCTTTCGCAGCAAATAGTAAAGCGATGGATTTTCCGATTCCCGATGAAGCACCGGTAATAACAATTGTCTTTTTCATAATTGAATATTTATTCATTTAAAGATTAAATTTTTTTAAGCCTTAATTCCTTTCATCACCAGTTGATATAACTGGTTCATGCTTTCTGCATTGATTTCAACCGCACCATCGTGATAAGCACGAATCATTTCGTGAATTGGTCCAACGATTTGCGATAATAAAATCTCCACATTTACTGCACATAATTTACCCTCTGCCACTCCCCTTTCCAGCAAATCATAAATCGGTTTCAGGATTTGTTTGCTCTCTTCTTTAACATTCGATTTTAAGAACGGAGAACGGTAATATTGTTCGAGGAAAGCCGACTCATTTACGTGTTGCATTGTGACTTCAAAATAAGCGAACCAGATCTTTTTCAAGACGATATCGAAGTCCTCTTTTTGATCTATTCCCTGTAAAAAAAGAATAGTTTTACGTCGCTTTAAAAACAAATAAAGCTGATTAATTAAATCGTCTTTATCCTTAAAGTAGATATAAACTGTTCCTGTAGCGAGGTTCGCTTCTTTAGCAACTTCCGCCATTTTTAATCCCGCAAAACCTTTTTCGAGTACCAACTTTAGAGTGGACTCGAATATTTGTTCAATTTTGGTATAATCGCGGTGACGTGCCATTGATGCTGCAAAATTAATGAA
The DNA here is from genome assembly GCA_029547265.1 of Bacteroidota bacterium. Taxonomy (GTDB): domain Bacteria; phylum Bacteroidota; class Bacteroidia; order AKYH767-A; family OLB10; genus CAINEC01. The sequence continues at coordinate 8,363 of JAKPPP010000404.1, read as the reverse complement.
CAATTATTCAATCATCCAAATTTTGATGAAAATCGTGGTTTGAGCCGCATTCGCATTACCTTTGCACAAAATAGATAGATCATGTTTCAGCCCGGCGATAAAGTAAGTTTTGTGAATGAGAAGCAAGAAGGAACCGTAGTTACGGTGAAGCCTAACGGCATGATTGTAGTTGAAATAGAAGACGGTTTTCCTATTGAAGTTACTCCTCGTGAGTTGGTCATTAAAAACTCGATATTATCGGCTCCCAAAGAACAATCGAAACCAGACGCATCGAAAAGCAATTCCGACAAAGCATTTATTGCAGATTATGTAGCTGCTTTCCAACTGAAGGACAAAATAGCTTTAGCCTTTATTCCCGACTCAGGACAAGTACTTTCAGGCAACATCACTTTGCGCTTAGTGAATGGCAGTGAAGATGATATTCTTGCAGCTATTTACACTCACAAAGCGAATAAACGAACAGGATTAGGTGGAGTACATTTATTACCGGGGACATCGACGGAAATTGCCACAATTAAACGTAATCAAATAATCGACTTTGAAGGAATAATTGTCGAAGCATTATTGTACAGACAATCGGAAAGTACTTCTCGTCCTAGGCTACTGAAATCATTCCCTTTTGAATTACCTACTCTATTCCAGAATTTTCCTAAACTGCAATCACCTTTCTGCTTCACGGTATTACAGGAAATCCATAACGGGGAACCCGTAATTGAATCGGAAGAAGAATTAAGCGGATTAATGGAGAAATTCAAGAACGACAGCATCAAGATAGGATCTCAGAAAAAAGCATCGCCGGAGGCAGCTAAAAAATCGCCCGACAATACACTGCAACGATTTGGTCTCTCACCGATAAATCATGAAATCGATTTACATATTGAAGAACTGATTAATGAACCGGCGGGACTATCGAATGGTGAGATCATGCAAATTCAACTGAATTATTTTCACAAAACACTCGATAAAGCTATGCTCTCGAAAGCACAAAGTATAGTTTATATTCACGGAGTTGGAAACGGTAAATTGAAAGCTGCTTTAAGAGAAGAACTGCGTAATTTACATATCAAATACAAGGATGCCGATTTTACGCGATACGGAGCCGGAGCAACAGAAGTCGTATTACGATAAATTAATTTACAATCACTTTTGTATCGGCATAAGGGCTGTATTCTAATAAATCGGCATTAATCTTTTCGATCCAAAAATTACTCACACCCGATTCATCTTTATTATCGGCATCGAAACGTTTTTGTATTTTTAATAACTCATCAAACAAATCGCGGTACTTTTTTTTAGCACGTTGAGGGTCGCTGATTCTAGATAATTCTTTACGAATTTTACGAGCATAAATCTCCGTAATATTAAAGTGTCCTTGTTCATGCATTAGCGTTTGCACATCATCTTTATTGCGAAGCCACGATTCATCGGGATTCATATAAGCCTGCACGGTATATTCAACATGCTTTCCGGTTTGTTCGAATTGAAAACGGATACCTGTAAAGATAAATCCCTGTAAAACGTGACGACGATCGGCTCCAAGCTTACGTTCTTTACGTCGCGAGACGCTATCCTTCTTAAAATCATTCAACGATAGTTGATCGGGCTTTCTCCAATAGATATCCGAGGCTTCTTGAGCAAATAAAACAGTAATGGTTGTGAATAAGAGCATCCACAGCAACAATCCAAACTTCATAGTACAATAATAATGAATTGAAATTTCATTGATAGATTAAAGAATATTTTAACTTCGTTGCATGAAGATTACATTTTACGGAGCAGCGAAAACAGTTACCGGTAGTAAGCACTTAATTACAACCGAAAAGAAGAAGAATTTATTGCTTGATTGCGGATTATTTCAGAGCAAGGGTTCCGACAATGAATACCTCAATCGCCATTTTGGGTTTGATCCGGCTACTATCGATTACATGATATTATCTCATGCACATACTGATCATGCAGGAAATATACCTCAATTAGTTAAATCAGGATATTCAGGACCGATTTACGCCACACCTGCAACAATCGACTTATGCAGAGTAATGTTAGCCGACAGCGCGCATATTCAAGAAAGCGATATTACCTATCTCAACAAGAGAAGAATTAAAAAAGGGCAAGTTCCACTCTCTCCTATTTATACGGAAGAAGATGTAAAGATAGCCATGCGTCAATTTGTACCAGTTAAATACAACCAGGTAACGCAAATTGATGACCATATACGATTTCACTTTACTGATTCGGGACATATCCTTGGAAGTGCTGCAGTGAACCTCGAAATAGATGAGAAAGGAAGCACTAAAAAAGTCTTTTTTTCAGGAGATGTAGGAAGGTACAACGACATTATATTAAGAGCTCCGCAAGAATTCCAGCAAGCGGATATTATTATTTGCGAAACCACCTATGGAAATCGACTCCATGAGCATACAGTTGATGCTGAAGAGCGGCTAATGAAAATAGTTCAAGATACCTGTGTGGAACGCAAAGGCAAGCTAATAGTCCCTGCTTTCAGCTTAGGAAGAACCCAAGAGGTTGTGTATGCCCTCGACAGAGCTCATACTGCGGGCAAGATGCCACATATTCCGGTGTATGTCGACTCACCATTAGCGATTAATGCAACAGAAATCATGCGAAAGCATACCGAGTCGTTTAATCCCGAGATTCTAGAATACATGAAAAAGGATTCAGATCCTTTCGGGTACGACGAAGTGTTTTACATAAGAGACGTAGAAGATTCGAAGGCGCTAAACGATTTTCCTGAGCCATGCATAATCATTTCTGCATCGGGAATGATGGAAGCCGGCAGGATAAAGCATCATATCAAAAACAACATAGAAGACCCCAAGAACACCATTTTGATTGTGGGTTATGTAACACCAAATAGTCTTGGAGGAAAGTTAAAAGACGGTTCACCGGAAGTGAAAATTTTTGGTGACTTATATTCGGTAAAAGCCAAAGTAGAAGTTATTGATTCGTATTCAGCGCATGCTGATTATGAAGAATTATTGAAATATTTATCGTGCCAAGATCCCGAAAAGGTAAAGAAATATTTTATGGTCCATGGAGAAGACGACGCTCTTGCAGAATTTCGTATTAAGCTGATGGAGAAAGGGTTTCAGCATATTCACATTCCAGATTTAGGCGAATCGTTTGAAGTATAACTGATAAATATCAGCTACTTTACTGATGGAAGTTTTTACGGTCACGGTTACACCATCCTACATTTGGCCAATCAAAACCCGCAAAGATGAAAGCAAATCTCAGTTCAAATGATCGAGTAATTCGTTTGGTATTAGGCGTTGTTATTGCCTCAATATTTATCTATCAAAACTCTGCCTTGGCAGTTTTGGGATTAATTCCATTTGTAACAGGTGCGGCAGGGGTTTGTCCGTTGTACTCAATCATTGGATTCAGCACAATAAAAAACAACAACGCGTGATATTGAACTACTATTTTCACGAAGCGTTGATTTATAACAATATTGCATTATTTTTACTGCCGTTCCCGACAGGAAAAACTAATTTATGAGCGACTTCGAGAAAATAGAGCTGTTAGATGCGCTTTTCAAGCATGCAACCGAGGGGATAATCATCTCAGACGCAAGTGGGGTAATCCACTTGATTAATCCCTCATGTGCCAAAATGTTCGGCTATGAGCTAAATGAGTTGATAGGACAGAACATTGATATTATGGTCCCTGATCATATTCATCACCGTCACGCCTCTCATAGGAATCAATTTATCGAAAGTCCCCATGCGCGTCCGATGGGCCTAGGCTTAGACCTATATGCAAAGCGTAAAGATGGCAGTTTATTCCCTATCGAGATCAGTTTAAGTCCATTGTTAAAAGAAGGCGAAAAATTTGTAATCGCCTTTTTGATTGATATATCGGTACGTAAGCAAATAGAAGCATCGGTACATGAGAAGCAAAAAGAACTTGAGAAAGTTGCTGCTGCACTAATTCGCACCAATGAAGAGCTCGAGAAAAAAGTATCTGACAGAACCAAAGTACTTCAAGAAGCGATAAGAGAATTAGAGCGATCGCGAACAGAATTAAGTCAGGCATTAGAGAAAGAGAAAGACCTTAACGACTTAAAATCGCGATTTATCTCAATGGCATCACATGAATTCAGGACGCCATTAACAACGATATTATCGTCGGCCAGTTTGATATCGGAATATAATAAGCCGGAGCAAGAAGAGAAAAAGACGAAGCATATACACCGCATCAAATCGGCAGTAAATAATTTGAATGATATTTTAAGTGATTTCCTCTCTATCAGCAAGCTGGAAGAAGGGAAGATTCATGCCGACTTTATTAAGTTCAACTTAAAAGATCTGATTGAAGAAATTAACAGTGACATGCTGTTGAATGCGAAACAAAATCAGAAAATAGTATTTACCTATACCGGAGCCGAAGTAGTTTATTTGGATCCGAAATTGATAAAGAACATCTTGATCAATTTAATCAGCAATGCAATTAAATTCTCTACTGAGAATAAAAACATTTATGTAAGTTGCATAGTAAATGAAAGCCAGAGTGTACTCGAAGTAAAAGATGAAGGGATGGGTATCAGCGAAGACGATCAGAAACATCTTTTCGAGAGGTTTTATAGAGGAAAAAATGCATTTAACATACAAGGGACAGGACTTGGATTACATATTGTAGGAAACTACATCGATTTAATGAAAGGACATTTACATTTAAGGAGTAAGTTAAATGAAGGCACATCAATACAGATAACCTTTCCCAATCAACCACACTAAAACATGACTATGAAAAAGATTTTATTAATAGAAGATAATCTCGATGTAAGAGAGAACACGTCGGAGATTTTGGAGCTAGCCAACTATCAGGTATTTACTGCTCCCGACGGGAAAGAAGGAGTTGAAATTGCTCGTCAGGAAAAACCTGATTTAATTATTTGTGATATTATGATGCCCGGACTTGACGGTTACGGAGTGCTACATTTATTAAGTAAAGATCCTGAACTATCTTCAGTCCCATTTATCTTTCTCACAGCGAAAGCTGAGCGCAGTGATATGCGTAAAGGAATGGAGATGGGCGCTGACGACTATATTACTAAACCATTCGATAAGACAGAACTTTTAAATGCTGTAGAAAGTCGCATTCGTAAAGCAGAAGCATTAAAGAAAGAATACAACAAAGACTTCGATGGATTAAGTAGTTTCATTAGTGATATAGCCGGAGAAAATGCATTAAAAAAATTCCTTGACGGCAAAAAAGTAAATCACTACAAAAAGAAAGAACGTATTTACCAAGAACACCACTACCCTAACGGGCTTTACTATGTTAAATACGGAAAAGTTAAAATCTACAAGACACACGAATACGGGAAAGAGTTAATTACAGATTTATTAAAAGAAGGTGATTTCTTTGGCTACGTAGCTTTATTAGAAGAAAAGCCCTATGTAGAATCGGCCGAGACATTGGAAGAAACAGAGATTATATTCATTCCGAAAGAAGAGTTCTTTAACTTAGTATTTGGTAACCATGCTGTTACAAAAAACTTCTTGAAGATCCTTACAAAAGGAGTAATCGACAAACAAGAACGGTTATTAGAATTAGCTTATAGTTCGGTAAGAAAGCGTACTGCGGAAGCTTTAATCTTATTGCAAGACAAATACAATAATACAAACGGAGGACAACCATTCTCGATGGCAATAGCGCGTGAAGATCTTGCAAACATTGTTGGTACAGCTACTGAATCATTAATTCGTACGCTTAGTGATTTCAAAGAAGAAAAGCTAATTGAAATCAAAGATGGGAAGATTAAGTTGCTTAACGATCAGAAATTAAGAAATCTGAAAGCATAAGCATAAAAGTTAAGAGCATAAAAAAAGCCGGTTCAAATGAATCGGCTTTTTTATTTTGTAATACTGCTGAATTTTGAAAAGACTTCCGGTCAAAAAAAAGCACCGGCACGTATTATAATCCTGAAGATAATTCGGCACCCTCACTATTTTGTTGTTCGAGTGTCCAGCTGTCGGTAGCAGAAGTTTCTAACCAAACATTGCCTGAACGGCGGAAAACTTGAACAGATAAGCCGAATTCCTTTTGAAATTTATCTTCGAAATCTGAAACTGTCATTGAATTACTGAATTCAAGAACACCTTCGCTTTTCATCAATCTGCAATCACGAACCATTTTATTTTTATCGTAAATTAAATTTTTTGCCAAGGCCTCACCTATTCTATGTGGGATTTTGAAAAACTCAATTTTCAGATATGGAAAATAATTATTGAAATCGCTTTGCAAAGAAGATAGTCTAGTATCACCTCCAATGGTTAATCGCATAAGTGCATCTTCTTTTGGGTTAAAATACATATAATTTTGTGTGAGAATATTTTTGGCGCTAATTAATCAACAAATGTGCGGGAAACCCTCCAAACAACAAATGACAAAAATCAGTACCATAGATATTATTCGTTTAATTGAACAATTTGATGGTTTAATGATATCCCCGATTGTATAGAAACAATCATTGCATATCCTACCACAAATGATAAAATCATGCATAGCATTATAAGCGAAGAAGAGACGGAATTATGTTTATTTAATTGATATACAGTAGCAATAGCTAAGATTCCAAGTATCTCAATCATTACAAATGCTGATTGAGCTTTATCCTCATGAATATTAATAGAAGCAATTTTTTCGGGATTTGTTTTTCTTATCTCTTCTTTTGCTGTGTATCCGGCAAAAACAACGAAAATTGAAATCAATGCAGCAATTACCATGGTAATTAAAGCTGTTTTTTGCATTTGATGCGAATGCGTTAATATGCCTATTAGCAATATAAAAGCACCCGTTAAAACAACGGCAGCCGGAAAGGCATTGGCTATTAAATGAAATGAAGGTGACATAACATTATTAATTTGATGATTCAAAAGTAGATTCGATTTAACGAATTGAAAATGATAATAGTTAGGGTGCTTAATAGTATTAGTCATAATTGAGTAGCATCAAGTTTGTTCATGACTTTTGTCATACATTTATGGACTGACCTTCGTTAATCTTGCACTTTAAATAAGATTTGTCATGGCAAACTTGAAGATTGATCAGAAAGTAAAATGTTTTCACTGTGGGGAAGATTGTGTTGAGGATACTACTATATATGATGAAAAATCATTTTGTTGTCCCGGTTGCAAACTGGTGTACGAAGTATTAAATGAAAATCAGCTTTGCAATTATTATGATTTAAGTGATAATCCAGGCACGACTCGTAAAAACGTTGTATTAGGTGAAAGGTACGCCTACCTCGATGATGAAGGGATTCAGCAAAAGCTTATAAAGTTCAGGGATGCCGAAACTGCACATTTAAGATTTCATGTCCCGAATATGCACTGCAGCAGTTGTATTTGGCTGCTTGAACATTTGCAAAAAATCGACAAAGGCATAGTTAGGTCAAAAGTTGATTTTATTCAAAAAGAACTACTTATTGTATATAAGCCTGATCAAACGAATGTCAGGAAGATAGTAGAACAATTATCCATTATTGGCTATGAACCCGAACTCAATTTAGATCAAGTTGACAAAGTAGAGAAAAAGAAAAAAGTACGGACGCGAGTATTAAAGATTGGTTTAGCGGGATTTGCATTTGGGAATATCATGCTATTAAGTTTCCCTGAGTACTTCTCTGGAGGCGTTTATACGGGAGAAGATTTTCGGAAAGTTTTCGGCTATTTAAATTTCGTATTAGCCTTACCTGTTTTCTTCTATTCGGCAAGTGAATTTCATTTGAATACTATTAGAAGCATCCGACAACGTACCATTAATATAGATGTGCCGATTGCTATTGGAATTGTAGCCATGTTTTTAAGAAGTAGTTATGAGATCTTTTCAGGGACAGGTGCAGGATATTTTGATAGCATGACCGGCTTGGTATTTTTTATGTTGATCGGCAGAAACTTTCAAGACAAAACCTATGAATGGTTATCATTCGATCGTGATTATAAAAGCTACTTCCCTATTGCTGTTACGCGCTACCGCGGACAAGCAGAACAAACGATACCGGTAAATGAAATAGAAATTAATGATCGTTTAAAGATCAGGAATCAAGAAATCATTCCTGCCGATGTATTATTATTAAGTGAAAGAGCTGAAATTGATTACAGCTTTGTATCGGGTGAATCGACCCCTGTAAACGTTGATAAAGGAGAACGCATATTTGCAGGCGGACGACTATTAAGAGGACCAATCGACGTACTAGTACAACAAGAAATTTCGCATAGCTACCTTACTCAACTTTGGAATCAACTTCCTGATAAAAGCAGTCGCAAGAGCGGATTCCAGAAAATGGTTAGTGCCATCAGCCGTTGGTTTGTATTAGGAACGATTACAATTGC
>JAKPPP010000398.1 GCA_029547265.1 Bacteroidota bacterium | reverse complement strand
GAATGATCCTGTTGTTCCATAAATAAATGATACACCCATTAATAGTAAGGCAGAACTAAATGCCGATGATAATATCATTTTCATACCGGCTTCTGATGAACTTGCCTTATTTAAGTTGAAGTTCGCTAATGCCGCCATCGGTATGGTGCTCAATTCTAATCCTACATAAAACATTAAAAGGTTTCCCGATGATATCATAAAGAACATACCAATCAACGTTGAGATGATTAGCATGTAAAATTCAGGTAAGTGTTTATGCGATTTTATACATGGATGCGCCATTAATGAAACGACTAATAATCCTAAGTTTAACATATTCTTCTCGAATATCATTAACTCGGTTACTTTATACATTCCATTGAATAGTTCTCCTGTTGTTGGAAGAATGAATCCTGCAAGGAAATTGATAAGTAATAAGCTGTTTACGATGCCGGCCCAATTTCTTGGACTGTTGTCATTATCGCTTATTTTCAATATGAGGGTGATGAATAAGATGATGCAAAGCAACAACTCTTGTTTCATCAATATGAGAAATTCGTTTAACATACCGTAATTCTTATGATAATATGGTGCGTCCGATGTTTGCCATTAATCCGTGGACACCCGGACCAATTAAATCACTAAGCCAGAATGGAGCTATACCTATCGTTACAATTCCGATTAATAGTACTACAGCGGCTAATTTTTCATTCCAAGTTGCATCGCTGAGTTGCAGATGATGATCGTCTACTATTGGACCCATAATCGATTTTCCTGCCGCTCTTAGTATATACACTGCCGTTACTACGATTGAAGCACATGATAATATAGTGGCAATTCTGTATCCGGTTTCTACATGTTGCCATGATCCCATAAATACTGTCATTTCCGCCACGAACCCGCTAAATCCGGGTAATCCCAATGAACATAAACCGGCAATGACAAAAATGCTGCTTATAAATGGCATCACTTTTAGAAGTCCTCCTAATTGTGCCAACATTCTCGTATGAGTTCTTTCATAAATCATTCCGATAGCCGCGAAGAAAAGGGCTGTCATTAATCCGTGAGAGATCATTTGCATCACCGCTCCTGTAATCGCTGTTTCATTCATCATTCCTATTCCGAGTAAAACAAATCCACAGTGACTTACAGATGAATATGCATTGATATATTTCAAATCAGTTTGCATCATTGTTGCAAATGCTCCATAAATAATCGCAATCGCCGAAAGTAAAATGATATACGGTGAATATGCATGTGCCGCCTCCGGCATTAAGTAGGTAGCAACTCTTAAGCATCCGTATCCTCCAAGTTTCATTGAGATTCCTGCAAGGAACATCGACGCAGCTGTGGGAGCAGAGCTATGTCCGTCAGGCACCCAAGTGTGGAAAGGGAATAACGCTCCAAAGATTCCGAATCCTATAAAAGCAAATGGGAAGAATAACATTTGAGTTGATAGCGGCAGATGTCTTACTGATAGTTCGAGTATATTGAAAGTATGTTGACCGTGAATATCTGCACTATTAAAGTAGATGCCCATTAATCCTAAAAAGACTAATGCAGATCCTCCCATCAACATCAACGCAAGTTTCATGGCACTGTATTCTTTTCTTCCACTGCCCCAAACTCCGATTAATAAGAACTTCGGAATTACCGCAATCTCTAAAAAGAAGAACATTACGAATAAATCGAGGGAGATGAAGAATCCATAAGCTCCGGCACTAAGTAACATTAATAAAAAGAAGAATTCTCTGCTCAGTTTTTCCATCTTCCATGATACTAAAACTCCGGCAAGAACTACGAATGCCGAAAGTAATATCATCGCCATCGCAATTCCGTCGATTCCTGTTGTGTAAGCAATTCCTAATGATGGAAACCATTGAAATGAAGAGTAGAATAACATCGGTGCAACATTGCCCGCTGCTCGTTCAGCATAAAATGCTGCTAACAATGCAAAACTTAATAGTAATTGCAAAGCCGATCCTAGGAAGGCAATCATTCGTACTTGCTTTAACTCTTTAAAGAAGAGTGTGGCTAAAGCTGTAAGTACCGGTATAAGGACTAATATATGTAGATTCATGGCTTGACGATCATTTAACGAGATAAATAGCAAGAATGGCTAAGCCGAATACTCCAATGTAGAAGTATAGTGCATAGTCTTGGACTTTCCCCGATTGAATTGATTTGATGAGATTCGCTTTCCACATCACTAAACTTGCAATTCCATTCATGGCACCATCAACAATATTCTTGTCGATCCATGCTGCGGGACGTCCAATTAAGTTGAAGAGGATTTTCTTAGTGACAAACAAGTAAATTTCATCAATGTAGAATTTGTGATAAGCACCTTTGTATATTCCGCTTAAAGCAGCAACAATTTTATCGGACTTATCATTTTCTTTTTTGTACAGAGCAGTCGCCATTAATATTCCGGCAATTGCAACACCAATTGGCATAATAGCATTCGCTATTTCAAATGGAAGATGCAGATGATGTCCGTCGCTGCTAACAAAATTCCCGAAAGGAATAAATCCTGCTCCGATTGCTCCTATACTTAAAATCAATAATGGAATTTTCATTGTTAGCGTTCCTTCGCCGTGCGAATGCTCATCATGAATGTGACTATCATGTTTTGCATCTTTCGACCAGAAAATATTATAATATAATCGGAACATGTAAAATGCTGTGATGCCTGCAGTAATTAATGCGATATAGTAAATGGCCTTATTGGCATTCCATGCAGCACTTAAAATTTCTTCTTTACTGAAGAAACCTGCAAATGGAGGAATCCCTGCTATAGCTAAACATGCAATTAGGAATGTAATATGAGTTACCGGCATCGATTTACGTAAGCCTCCCATATCTTTCATCTCATTGCTATGAATCATATGAATTACAGCTCCTGCTCCAAGGAATAACAATGCTTTAAAGAATGCATGCGTAAATAAGTGGAACATAGATGCAGTAAATCCTAGTCCATTTTCGCCTCCATATCCTGCAACGCCTAAGGCAAACATCATGTAACCGATTTGCGACATGGTAGAGTAGGCTAATACTCTTTTAATATCTGTTTGTGTACATGCAATAACAGCTGCAAACATGGCTGAAATTGCTCCTGTCCACATAACTAGTTCTAACGCTCCCGGGCAAGATATTGCGTAAATAGGGAATAGTCTGGCGACTAAGAATACACCTGCAACAACCATCGTTGCAGCGTGAATCAAAGCCGATACAGGAGTCGGACCTTCCATTGCATCCGGTAACCAAATGTGTAAAGGAAACATTGCACTTTTTCCTGCACCACCCATGAAAACTAAAACTAATCCCCAGGTTAAAGCACTAAGTCCTAAAAATGAAGATCCGATTGCAGAAGTAAGATACGTTGAGTCACTTGCTGTTAATCGTTGAATTAAAGTCGTGAAGTCTAATGTATGAGCGTGATACGATAGAATTAAAATTCCGATAAGGAATCCTAAGTCAGCAAATCGAGTTACAATAAATGCTTTTTTGGATGCCGCAACAGCACTTGGTTTGTTGAAGTAAAATCCGATTAATAGGAACGATGATACACCAACTAACTCCCAAAACATGTAGATCTGGAAGATGTTTACAGATACTACTAATCCTAACATAGAAAAAGTAAACAGCGATAAGAATGCATAGTAAGTTGCAAATCTCTCTTCGCCTTTCATATACCCCAAACTATAAATATGTACCATTAATGATACAACAGTAACCACAACAAGCATCATTACCGAAATAGGATCAAGCATAAATCCGATGTCGATTGATACATCTTGTGAGAATGGAAGCCATGTCATTTTCCATGCAACGATACTGGTATATACTTCTCCGGTATGTTGAATGAAGTAGCTATATGCAGCTTGGAGCGACAATAACGCTGATACTAACAGTGACGAAGTACCGATAATTCCTGCAACAGGCGATAAATATTTTCGACCGAATATTCCCAGCAACAAGAAAGTTGCAAAAGGTAATAGCGGTATTAACAGAAGGTTCATTGGGAGATTCATAGGATAATTAATTCTTCAGTTGATCAGCGTCTTCGGCATCGATTGAACGCGTATTTCTGAATAGATTAATAATGATAGCGATGGCTACTGCCGCTTCTGCCGCCGCGATGGCAATAATGAATACAGTGTATACTAGTCCGTCGAGGTTATCTGGGAACAAGTATTTGTTGAATGCAATGAAGTTGATGTTAACGCTATTAAGCATCAACTCAACACTCATAAGCATAGCGATCAAGTTTCTGCGCGTTAAAAATCCGTAAGCGCCTATGAAGAATAGGAGGGAACTTACAATGATGATATGTGTTAATGGTATGCCGCTCATTTCTCTTCAGGTCTTGCTTTAATGGCAATTACAATACATCCAATCATAGCTGCTAGTAATAAAATACTCACAACTTCAAATGGTAGTACGTAACTGTCGGGTGAATTGCTCACTAGTAGATATCCGATTTTCTTTACAGAAGGGTCATATGCATTGGCTGAATGTGCCATCCACACATGCTGATCAAGAAGCATTACTGTATATCCCGCTCCGCATAAAACGGCGAGTGCCGAAAATATCTTTCGTTTACTTAATGGCTCCGGCATACTTACTCCTTCATTATTGGTAAGGAATATGGAGAAGATAATAAGTACTACGATTCCGCCAACATAAACTATGATTTGGACCGCTGCGGCAAAATCTACTTCCATAACGAAGTATAAAGCAGCTATGCCGATCAATGATGATAATAACCAAATTGCGGCTCTGAATAATTTTTTTGTGAATACTGTAAGTAGTCCTGTGATAAGGATAAATGCAGAGATCAGATAAAATGAAAGTGCTGATGTTTCCATTATTCTACGCCCTCCATAATTTTTGATCCCGGTTTATTAAGGACTTTAGTAAGTAATCGTCGATCATATACGCTATGCTCAAATGCATTCGACATTATTATTGCATCCGAAGGACAAGCTTGCACACAAAGATTACACATTGTGCAAAGTTCTAATCGATATACAAATGTGTCGATCGCTTTTTTCTTCTTTCCTTCGGCATTGATTTCGTTTTTAGTAACGATTTTTATTGTGCCATTCGGACAAGCTAATTCACATGCTGTACATCCCGTGCAGCGATGTTCGTTCGTCTCATTATGAGGCATTATTACTTCTCCTCTGAATCGTTCAGCTAATGCCGGTTTTGTTTCCGGATATTGCTGAGTAATGATTTCTTTAGTATGAGTAAAGTAATAACCGGTCAATCGCATCCCCGTTAATAGGGAGCTAATTGTTTGATATACGGTTTTGAAATATTCTTTGAGAAACATTTTTTCGCTTCGTTGGGTTCTTATAAATGCCATCCCATGATTGCCATGAGCGTTACTATAAGAAGGTTAACCATACTGATTGGTAATAGATATTTCCACTCTAAATTCAAGAGTTGATCCACACGTAAACGTGGGAATGTCCAGCGGAACCACATAATAAGGAAGATCAGAAATACAGTTTTCCCGATAAACCATATTGATGAGGGAATAAAGTCCATAACATGATTAAAGGCTTCCCAATTTCCTATGTGGAATGGCATCCATCCTCCTAAGAAAATAGTTGCTCCAATTGCACATCCGATAAAGATGTTGATGTATTCGGCAAGGAAGAATAGCGCGAATTTCATTCCCGAATATTCAGTGTGGAATCCTGCTGTTAATTCTGATTCGGCTTCCGCTAAGTCGAAAGGAGCTCTGTTTGTTTCTGCAGTAACAGCAATAATAAAAACAATAAATGCGATGATTACAGGTATATGTCCTTTAATGATCCACCATCCATCTGCTTGCGAGTTGATGATATCACTAATTTTTAAACTTCCACTTAATATTACAATTGCAAGTATCGAAAGCCCTGCCGATAATTCATAACTCACAATCTGAGCTGCACTTCGCATAGCTCCTAGTAATGAGTATTTGTTGTTACTCGACCAGCCTGCCATCAATATTCCGATTACCGCTACCGATGAAACTGCAGCGACATACAATACTCCGATGCTGATGTCCCAAATCTGAAAGTTCTTAGCAAATGCAATAGGAGCAAGGATAAGCATCGCTGCTATCATCACCATAAATGGTGCAAGATTGAAAAGGAATTTGTCGGCACCGTCAGGTGTTAATCCTTCTTTCATTACCAACTTTAAAGTATCAGCAGTGGTTTGAAATAGTCCCATCGGACCAACACGATTCGGACCTAAACGGATTTGCATATGAGCTGCAACCTTACGCTCCATATATACCAGCATCAATCCCAAAATAGCAAAGAGTGCAATCGCTGCGACTCCTACCATCACACATACTACAATATATGCCCACGGATCTCCCAATGTGCTTTGCAGCCATGCTTGAATGATACTCACTAATTTCTCAAGACTAAACATATCAATGTTTTATTGCGTTTTTATTCACTCTGTACTTTGTTGTTTTGTTGATGCTCGATGATTGATAATCGATAATCGATGCTCGATTTTTAATTTAGAGATTCTTTATTGGTGTATCGTTCTTCTTGTATCTTGTATCATGTATCTTGTATCTTTCTTCTTTCATCACGCTTCTTTCCTCTCAATTTTAATCCCGGAACTTCTAAATGAACCAAACCGTAAACCGTAAACCCTAAACCCTAAACCTTTTCCTACCTATCAATATCCGGTATCACCAAATCCAATGTCCCCATCGTTGCCATTAAGTCTCCTAATTTCCCTCCTACAGCCATATCATTTAATGCACTAAGATTAGAGAAGCCTGGTGATCTGTATTTGATTCGGTAGGGAGTTGTTCCTCCTTCCGATATAATATAAACGCCTAATTCTCCTCGAGCAGTTTCTACGCGACTGTAAAAATCTCCTTTCGGTAATTTTAATACAGCTTTTGTTTTTGCTTGAATATCTCCTTCAGGAATATTGTCGATGAGTTGTTCAATGATATTCATACTTTGTTCCATCTCTCTGATGCGAACCATATATCGCGCAAATGCATCGCCACCTTCTTCGGTAATTTCTTCGAATTTTAATTGATCATAAAGTTCATAAGGATGTAATTTTCTGACATCACATTTAAATCCGCTTCCTCTTCCCGAAGGTCCTGTCATTCCATAAGAAATGGCATTTTCTTTAGAGATATATCCAACGCCTTTCGTTCTGTTCTGGAAAATTACATTCCCTGTAACGAGTTCATTGTATTCGTGAATTTTCGATTTGAATTCTGCTAGGAATAATTTTACCTTCTTTTGAAAATCAGGATGAAGATCAAACATCACACCTCCGGGAACAATATAATTCATCGTTAATCGCGCTCCACAGGTTTCTTCCATCACTTCGTTAATCATCTCTCTTTCTCTAAATGAATAGAAGAAAGGAGTGAAAGCGCCTAAGTCCATTGCCAACGCTCCCCACCAAAGTTGATGTGAAGCTATTCGTGTTAATTCGTCAAGTATAACTCGAATGTATTGTGCTCTTCCCGGAATTTCTAGTTGTAATCCTTTTTCAACCGCTAAAGCACATGCATGATTGTTGATGTGCGATGAGAGGTAATCCATTCGACTTGTTACATACGAAAATTGTCGGTAGGATAGACTCTCACTCATCTTTTCGATAGAACGATGAATATATCCTAGATGTGGTTCTACTTTTTTTACGGTTTCTCCATGAAGGGTGATAACGAGGTGCAATACTCCATGCGTTGATGGATGTTGCGGTCCCACGTTTATGATCATATCTCCCTGATCGTTTGTTCCTAATTCTTCGAGCATAATCAGAGTTTTATCATGTTAATAGGATCTTCGTAATCTTTCCTCAATGGAAATCCTACATGATCGTCTTCGAGAAATAGTCGGCGTAAGTCGGGATGTCCGGTAAATGATATCCCCATTAAATCATATGCTTCTCTTTCGTGAAATTCTGCTGTTCTCCAAATGTCACATACAGTTTCTATTGCAGGATCGTTTTTGTCAGCTTTTACTTTAACAACTAATGTATGTCGTATAGCCGTCGACGTTAGATGATAAACTACACTGAAATGTGTTTTCCAATCAACTGCTGTCAGACAAAATAGATAATCGAAATTTAATGCTTCGTTATTTCTTAGTTGTTGTGCAAAAGGTTTAAATCCTTCTGCGTCCATATTTAGTGTGAGCCATTCCGTGCCTTCTTCAAAAGCAGCTCCCGGAAGTAGTTCTTCTATTTTTAATTTTAATTCTTCGTTCGTCATCGCCCTTGATTAAAGTGGTTTCTGTTCACGGATTTGTTCTCTCGTATGTCCGCTTTTGATTTTCTCTTGAAGCGCCATCAATGCATGAAGAAGAGCTTCCGGTCGCGGGGGACATCCCGGAATGTAAACATCAACAGGAATCACGTGATCGGCTCCTTTCACAACAGAATAAGTATTGTAGAAAAACGGACCACCGCTAATAGCGCAAGCACCCATGGCAACAACATATTTCGGATCGGCCATTTGATCGTAAAGTCGCTTTAGCACCGGAGCCATTTTATTCACTATAGTTCCGGCAATTATGATTACGTCAGCTTGTCGAGGGGTAGCACGAGCTACTTCAAATCCGAATCGAGAGAAATCATATTTAGCACCTGCTACCGACATCATTTCAATTCCGCAACAGCTGGTAGCAAATGTTAGTGGCCACAATGAATTTGAACGTGCCCAATTAATGACATCATCTAGTTTGCTTAGAACTATTCCGCCACCCGGTACTTCGTGAATTGTGCCCGGGAAATTAGTAGGAGTGGTTTTTATATCCATTTTAATGCGCCTTTTTTGTGGGCATACAAGAAGCCCAGAAAGAGAATGAAAAAGAAAATCAGGATGTCGATGAAAGCAGGCCATCCGATTTCTTTCACCACAGTTGCCCATGGGTAGAGGAATACTAATTCGACATCGAAAATGAGGAATACCAATGCGAACAGGTAATATCCAACCTGAAATTGCATCCATGTGGTTCCTATGGTAGGAACTCCACATTCATAGGCTTCCCCTTTTTGGGAATTAGTGGAACCTTGGACAAACAGTTTCGATACGAGAATGCCTCCCGCTGAAAATGCTATTGCCGCCAAAGTGAGTATAAGTAATGCTATAGGACCCATATATGGCTCAAATTTAGCACGTTTTCAATATAAGAGAAGCTTACTTGCAAATATTACCCATATTGTACTCACTTACAATCGTATATTTTGACTGTGATTATTATCATCGAAGTAAAAGTACATTTTGGACTCTCTTCTCTCTTAAAATGCCGATTGTTTTAAGTCAGTTTTCTGACAAAAAGGCGCATAAAATACGCAGCTATTGCCCTTTTTTTGTTGATAATTTTGTTAGTCGGCTCGAAGTAATGAGGCGACAGATCTTTTGCCACTCTCAGAGGTGAAAATTAATTGATACACGCCTGGTGCAAGATTACTTAAGTCGATTGATAATTCTCTATTGTAAGTATTCCATTCTTTCAAAAGTGCACCTGTTAAATTCCTTACTTCCATTTTTCCGATAAAATCTGTCCCTGAAATGCTAACAACTGCTTTACCTCTTGTTGGATTGGGTGAGATTTTTACTAGACTTTTTCCTATTTCAGTAATTCCTGTGGCAGATTGCACAGTAAAGGTTAAGGAGTCTGATGGGCCTGGGACTATTCCCGGTGTACAAGGAACCGGTCCGGAACCTGCATTAAGCTGAAAATTAACTTGGTACGTGCCTGTAGGTAAATAACCTATGTAAAATGAATCTGTTTCGTTGCAGATGTAAGTAAGCATGCCAAGGCAATGAATGGCTGAGGCCGAAATTTCACTTCCATTGATACTGATATACTGCGATTTTTGATCGCAAGTGCCGGAACCGAAATAGCAATTTGCAATGAAATGGATTTCATCGTTAGTGGTCGGATTTGGTGGGAAAACGGATATCTGATCGATAAATTGAGCTTTTGCGAACAAAATACCACAGGTGAAGAGTAGGGTAAGTTTAGCTTTCATGTAATTGGCTTATAGGTTGATACATGTAAAATTATCGAATTTAATTTGAATATCGTTACGAAATAGAATTATTTGGTAACTGGAACGTAAAAGTACTTTTGGATATAGTTTTTTATCGTAATATTGCGATAAATAATAATTGGTATGTCAGCAAATAATTGTGCTCCGGCTCATCAACGAAAGCAACTAGGATTTTTAGATAGGTATTTAACCTTATGGATTTTTGCTGCCATGGCTTTAGGTGTGCTAATTGGCTTTTTTAACCATGGTTCTGCTGCCTTTATCAATTCATTTTCAATTGGTACTACAAATGTTCCAATTGCTGTGGGATTGATTTTGATGATGTATCCACCCTTTGCCAAAGTGAAATATGAGAAGTTGAAGGAAGTATTCAAAAACACGAAAATTTTGGGCGTTTCTTTGTTGATCAATTGGGTAGTAGGACCATTATTGATGTTCTTTTTAGCTGTAACGCTATTGCACGATTATCCTCATTACATGGTGGGATTAATATTAATTGGCCTGGCTCGTTGTATCGCAATGGTGATTGTATGGAATGAATTAGCTGAAGGGAGTAGGGAATATGCAGCTGGATTAGTAGCGCTAAACAGCATATTCCAAGTGGTTTTTTATAGTATTTATGCCTATTTATTCGTGACGGTTTTGCCGCCTTTCTTTGGAATTACCGGCGTTGAAGTAAATATCTCGATGGGGCAGATTGCTGAAAGTGTAGCTATCTACTTAGGATTACCATTTGTTATGGGATTTGCTACGAGATTTTTCCTCTTAAAAGTTAAAGGCGAAGATTGGTATAATTCAGAGTTTATTCCGAAGATTAGTCCAATAACGTTAGTGGCACTCCTTTTTACAATTTTAGTAATGTTCAGTTTAAAAGGAGATTTGATTATTCAAATTCCTTTTGATGTTCTTCGTATAGCCCTACCGTTAGTAATCTATTTCATTCTAATGTTTGTGTTTTCATTCCTGATTGCTAAACGAATGGGCGCTGATTACAGTACCAATACCGCTATTGCTTTCACTGCTACAGGAAATAATTTCGAATTGGCAATTGCAGTTTCCATTGCAGTTTTCGGGATAAATTCAGGGGAAGCTTTTGCAGGTGTTATTGGTCCTTTAGTTGAGGTTCCGGCATTAATAGCATTGGTTAATTTAGCCTTCTATTTTAGAAGGAAATTGTATAAAAACAATATTTAGAAGGATTCTAAACTGATTGAATCTGCCACATATTCACTGTTTAATAGAAAATATGAGTTATATTTGATTTTACAGGAGTGCCGGGGATCTTGGATCTACGTAGCATTTTTGCTTTTTAACCCACATCTAAAAGCTTAGTGACTATGGAACCTCAATTAAAAGAGTGCTACGATCGTGCACTGAATTATTACGAACAAGGGTATATTACACATGAAATTTACGAAATGCTTAAAAAGGAAGGGGTGACTGAACATCTACTTGCTGAAGCGATGTGTAATTTAAAACTTACCATATACAAGAAGAGAAAAAGTAAAGGAGTTGCAATTGGTGCAATAGGAGGGATAATGTTATTACTAGGATTTGTAGTTTCTGTACTTATGTTTCGAAGTGGATATGAATATGAAATATTTATGTATGGTTTTACTTCAATAGGTACTATTCTACTTTGCTGGGGAGGTTATGAAGTACTGCATTGATTATTTTATGGTTGATCCACCTTTATAATGTTAGTTTGATTATTGTCTAATTATCTTCATTGCCTCATCTAGGGTTATATAATAGTGATTGTAAATAACCTTGTTATTGGCATCGATGAAGATGTACCACGGTGTTCCTACTACATTATAGTCACTAATAAAATGGCATGCTTCTTCGTTTGTTCGATGATTGGTATAGCCTATCGGTATGGGCATTTGTAGTTCTTTTTGAATTGTCGGTAGTTTATGAGGTGGATGATCATATGGGAAGTTGAAGATCGTTTGTACTGCCATTACTTCAACATCAGGATTGTTTGAAGTTACTTCGATTAACTTTTTCATGATTGGAAGCCCAATACCAATACTGCCTCTACAATTCGGTTGGTAACAGAAAATCACTTTTGTTTTTCCTAATAATTGTATAAATGATGGTGGGTCCATTGGACAACCGGAATGATCAATCCATGTCCCTATTCTTAATTCAGGAGCCGACATTCCAAGAATTCCGGCAGATTTATTTGAGTTATAAGTAGTATTTTTCATTGCTAAATGCTGTCAATTATTTTATCTTCAAATCTTCTTTTTAGAAATTTCAATTTTGGCTCTATTACAAATATGCTGTAACCGCTTTCACGATTGAACTTAAAGAAGTTTTGGTGTAAAGGTTCCGCTGGAAAAAACTGTTTGTATTGTGAAATTTCAGTAACAATCGGGTTTAAATATTGAGGCTTAATTCGGTCAATTATTTCTGTTGCCAATTTTAGTTGTTCTTCGTGATGATGAAGGATGATAGACCTGAAATGCGGTCCCTTATCAGGACCTTGTGCATTTAGTGTTGTTGGGTCATGTGACGTAAAGAAAATATTCAATAAGTCAATATAAGAGATTGTGCCAGGATTAAAAATGAGTTGAACAACTTGTGCGTGTCCGGTTTTCCCTGAACAAATTTCCATATATGTTGGATTGTTAGTTATGCCTCCCGCATACCCTGTTAAGCAATTTTCAACTCCTTTTACTTTTCTGAAAATGGCATCAATACACCAAAAGCTACCTCCGCCGAAGGTTGCAAATTCTTTATTATGCATTCTAATGTTATGGTTGTGATTAATTTTCGTGATTTGTAATCATATATCCAAAGAGTAATAATCCTATTCCCAATAAAGTATAATCTTTAATGAGTAAGGCGTTTTTAAATAAAGCTTCAGATGCTAGGGTCGCATGTTTTGATACGTGATTAAATGATAATGTTGTTGTAAACAAAACTGTATTCATCGAGATTCCAAGTAAGGCTTTGGTTTTGCTTTTGTTATAAGAATAGAGTAAATAGCCACTGAGGATTTCGACTATGCCAAAAAGAATTACTGTAGTGGTATTGCCTAATTGATTAGATACCTTGGTTAAGATCGTGTCCGAATATAGTATTTCACTAAACAATGTGTTGTTACTGCTTATAAGGAAAAACAATCCGATGAATATATGGAATGTCCCGATTGCTGAAAGAATAATAAAAAGGAAAATAGATAAATGACGTCTCCAGTTTGTTATAGATAAAGTGCTCATTATTTTAATTGGTTATTTTAATATTAAATTTAGATAATGTAATTTAATGTATTAATTTATTAGCTGATTATTCAAATTTATATGAATAGGATTATTTGTTATTAATTTCATAAACCCATTACATATTTTATGCCGAAATTAGACCTAAATACATGTTTTTTGTTTGTTGGAAATTCCTTTCTCTTTGTTAATTGTTCCAGATAAAATATGATAAAAATCATACTTGTGACTAATAAATATGCATGAATTATTTGAGTGTTTTGGCACAATAATAAATTCGGACCTGTTCATCCGAATAGCGGCAAAATAACTCTCACAAAACATTTGAATATTTCGTTGCGAATTGTTCCTGAAAAATTCTTGATTGTTGTCAGTATGGATGTAGGTTTGACTTATATCCTTTACGTTGAAAGAAGGATAAAATTATAAGTCAAATCTCAATTTTTATGCGTCTTCTTTTGAGGAAGTTTTCTCGCGGTATTGTGAAGGTGATATTCCTTCTCTTGTTTTGAAAAAGTGACTAAATGCTTGGAGATCGTTGAAATTCATTTCGCTTGCAATTTCTTGAATCGGTGCATTAGTAAACGTTAACATTCGTTTAGCTTCCAACATCTTCCGATCGTTAATAATTTGTAATGGGGTTTTGTCGATATGCTGCGTAAACAGATTCGAAAGTGTTTTGGGCGATTTGTTTAATAACGCCGCATATTCAGATACTTTGTGAAGGGTCTTGAAATTCTTCTCTACGAGGTAGTTAAACTCCCTTATTAAGGCCAAATTAGCATTGTCGACCGGTAAATTTAAATTGTTGTTTTTGTACACTCTCACACTCAAAATTAAGAATCGCTTGAGTAGTGTTTGTAATATGTCGAGAGTAAAATTATCGCGTTCTTTAATTTCCATAAGGAAACTATCCCAAATAAAGTTAAATTGCTCTTTTCGCTCGTTAGGAATCGCAATTTTGGGAATGTCGGATGCTCCATAAAATAGCATTCCTTTACATCCGATATCATCATCATGATTTTCTAAACAATAGAAATGACGATTAAATTGAATTAAATTTAGTTTTTCAAAACAGAAGTTTTCTATTTCATGGTACTCAGTGATAAAGATAATGCTGTCGCTTTCGATTTTGATTGATTGTTTATCAATATTGAAGTGCGCAGGATTGCCTTTGTTCCAGATTATACATAGCCCCTTTCGGAACTGTTTGTCGAATATATGTCTTTGCTCCGGCTGTATTTCGGATACAAAGATTGTTTCTTCGTGTTGCCCTATAAATTTCATAGTGTTGGTTTTTACTTGTTAAAATTTCCTTTGTGTTCAGATGTTCATTTTCTCATAGGCGGAATAGGTATATAGCTTCATTAGCGAAAATGTAAAATAAATTCGAATAATAAAATTTCTTTATGCCTTCCTTTGTTTCAAACGATAATGAATATTGTTTTTTAATTTGAACTTCAATGGAATCTTAATCAGGTTATTGGGGTTGATTGGTTTGTTAGTTTGTTGTTAAATTCCTTTACTTCAGGAACTTCTTATTGAATATATATTATGCTGAATGAGCATAATTAGCAGTTGATCGGGAAGTGGTTTGTAAAATCAAATTTTTATTGATTTGGATAATAGACGCTTCCTGTATTTTAAATTTGATTTTATCAATCGTATTATCTATTACTAATTGCGATTATGTATTTACCACTTTCCATTGTTTGTATTTCCCATGTGATTATTTTATTCAATAAGATTTATTTTTAACAATCTTATTATCTGGAAAATTATTTTAATTTGTTCTTCATCTTCCTTTATTCCTTTCACTTTTTAAGGCGACGCGCAGATTACAATAAGTGTGCCTAATTTATTTATCTATGGCACAAAAAAAAGGTGACGATTATTTTCGCCACCTTTTAGTGTTGTAAATGATTGTATTCTAATCTGTAATAACTACTTTGAAAATATCGGATTTGTTGTTGCTTTGCTTAATTTGCAATGTGTAAATACCGGGACCAAATTCTTCTAAATTGATTTGATATATTGTTTTGTTGTTAAGAATCTTCCTTCCCGACATTTCAAATACATCTAATTCAAATTGATTGCCGCTGTTTTCTAGTTCGGTAATATTTACTATTCCTGATGAAGGGTTTGGAAAAACATTAAATGTGCTCTTGGTATTTTCTTTAATTCCTGTGGCTATTGTAAAGTGATAACCTTTTGAATACTGGTATACACAACCGTTACTGTCGGTAATTCTAACTAAATAGATTCCGTCTTGAGTAGGAGTGATACTCTGATTTGTTTCTCCGGGAATTAATTGTCCGTTGAAGTACCATTGATAAGTCGCTGCAGGGTCTGAACTTAAAACACCTGAATTTTCTGTAATATTAGGAATAGATGGTGCTGCATTGTTGGTATAGCATTCTGAATATCTAAATGCTTTTGCCGAGCTTCCTGTAAGTGTTTTGGTCCAGATTAAAGCTCCACTCGGATCAAATTCTTTTATGTAACCTGAAATACCCATGCAAAGAAGAATATTTCCATTAGGAAGTTGTTGTACACTTCCTTCATTGCTGTTAAATCCTCCGGATGCTTGTCGTTTGTTGTATGTTGAAGGGGTGTAAGCCGATCCTAGTGTAATTGCATAATTATATCCAGCTACCGGTGGCGTAAAGAAGTCAGCACAAGATGCATTTGCCGATATTCCTTGATTGTTATAACCAGATAAATCACCTGCATTGGAATTTCCTTCCGGTACCCAATGAGCATTATGAACTACATTGAAGATTTTTGTTCCTGCAGCTCCATATGCACCTGGATTGCCCCATCTGTATAAAAGATCTCCGCCTTTTCCTGAATTACCTCCTGAATGTGTCGCTGCCTCAGCCGTAGTAGTGCTATGATCTATTACATATACTTCGCTAAGGTTATGCGAACTGAATGTTACTTGATCTAAAATCGGATTGTAGTCAACTCCATTAGCATGAAGCCAATCCTTAGTTGAATTATAGTTGATGTTTAATAATTCAGGATGATTCACTATCGAAGTTTGATAGTTTGCAGCTGATGAGTTTGTGTTTTGAACTAAATGATCCCAAGCGTGCCATTCCCATACTACTGTTCCTGTTGTTGCTCCCGTTGGTTGTACTTCTACTATTTTGTCGGGCCACATTATTCCGCTGTATGCACTGCAGCCTGCCGCCGCAACTTCTGCAGCAGATTTTGATTCATATGCTATCATTAGCACATTTCCATTTGGCATCGGACAAATATCATGATGTGTACAGTACGATGTTGTTGAATAAACATAGTCCCACAAAACATTTCCCGCATAATCCAATTTTTGAACTTCACCTGAAACAGGTCCTCCGGAAAATGAATTTCCTGCATGGTTAATTGTTCTCCATAAATCACCTCCCGGCATCATATAGGTCGAGTAACAGCCGGTTTTACCTGCGCTGGTCCATGTATGATAGGAATTTCCATTGGTATCGACTAATACAGCCGAAGTAGCATTTTTTAATCCGTATAACGTATATCCGGGAAATTGTTGAGCCTTCAAGCTTCCACTTAGGATAATCAAAAAGGCAATTAGCGTTTGGGTTATTTTCTTTTGTAACTGGGTTCTCATGGTTAATATTTCTGCTGATATACAATAATGGGTAAAACAACCTTAAGTATCAATTTTTAGGGATAAAGTATTCGTTTTTGTCGGTTAATATTTGATTTTTACTTAAATAATGGTTCTAATTAGTAGCAAACACCAAAAAGTATGTTGCTTCGAACACAAAAGAATTTTACCTTTGGATGTTATCATGTGGGAGGTTAATTTATGCTAATCAATGTTCGGATACGCGGTCTCGTTATAGGACTGTTTTCGCTAGTTGCTTGCATAAATGTTTGTATAGCTCAAGTTCCGGTAGAGCACCTTTCAGTTTGGTTTCGAGCCGATAAAAACGTTGTTATTGACAGGGATTCTGTTTTGCAATGGAATGATTGTAGTGCAAATCAAGTTTCGACATTTTCTGTAATGCAGTTGAAGCCTATTTTAGTTTCCAATGCAATCAATGGAAAACCTGCTGTACGCTTTAATGGCCGTAGCAACGGATTGTTAAGCTCTCAGCCTATAAAAAGTTTTGAAACTCTTCGCGGCACTATCATCATTGTGATGAAAACAAATGGAAGAAGCTATCAGTCAAGTGTAGGTTCAGGAAATGTTTTGTCAACTTATATTGGCGATGGAATGGCATGGCAGTTTAGCTCAACCACATCAAAATTCTCATTTTATGATGGGAATGGGGGAGAAGGTACTCAAATCGGACTTGGAAATCCTCTTGATTGGTGCATTACATCTTTAGTTAGAAAAGCAGATACACTCGTCGATTTTTATTTCAATGGCAGAGTTCAAAATAATTTTCCTGTAAAGGGTATTCCTTCAAATATCAATACACTGAAAATTGGCTACAATGGATCGAAGTCTTTAAACCCTTCAGCCATAACCGAAGTGTTTAATGGTGATATTGCAGAAATCCTGATCTATGATGTCGCTCTATCTGAAGATCAATTAGCATCTATACATGATTATCTTTTTAATAAATATGCAATTAATCAAGCTCCAAAACCATACTACCAGCAGTTTTGGTTTTATGCATTAATCGTATTAGTAATAGTTCTTCTAATATTGTTGATATGGAAGTTTAGCCAAACAAGAAGAATTAAAAAACAATTAGCAATTCTTGCTGTGCAACAGGCATTGGATAAAGAGCGGAAACGTATTGCCGGCGATATGCACGATGAAATTGGTAGTGGCATTAGCAGAATAGCATTACTTACTCAAGTGTTAAAACAACAGATCAAGGATGAAAATTTGCATGGCAACCTCGATAAACTAAAATCGATTTCTCAAGATCTTGGAGGACAGTTAAACGAAATGATTTGGAGTGTTAATCCCGAACAAGATAAACTCGATCGATTGCTAGGGTATATTCGCTATTATGTGGTTGAGTTGCTTGAAGAAAATAATATCAATGTCTCAATCGATTTCCCTGATCTTTTAAATGATAAAAATATTCTACCAGATTTTAGGATGCATTTATTTTATATTACTAAAGAATCGGTTAATAATGCTCTGAAATATTCGGGGACCGTTAAAATGGAGTTGAATTTTAGGATCGATGAATATGATAAATTCTTATATTCTATAAAGGATTTCGGTAAAGGATTTGATCCTGAAAATGTGCGTGCTTTCAGCAATGGATTATCATCGCTCAGAAATAGAGCCAAGTCAATAGGATGTGAATTAGAAATTGATACAAAGACCGGGCAAGGTACTGAAATAAGGGTTTCCGGTATTGTTAAATACTACGAAAGTAGTAGTGAGGGTTAGATAATTTGCTTTTACATTTGTACTTGAAAATATCAAATTATGTCGATTCGCTTTTGTATTGTTGAAGATGATGAGTTAATCAGAGAAGGGTTTACTCAAGTTCTGTCGAATGCCGATGGACTCGAATTTGTCGCTGCATATTCTTCTGCAGAGGCATTTATGAAAGATATTCGAACATCTCACCCTGATGTGGTTTTGATGGATATTCAGCTTCCGGGTAGAAGTGGTATTGAATGTGTCTTAGAAATGAAAGCTAAGTACCCCGAAATTCAATTCTTGATATGTTCTGTTTTCGACGATAATGACAATATTTATGATGCATTATGTGCAGGTGCTACCGGATATCTTCTGAAAAGTTGCAATGCCGATCAATTGGTTAATTCTATTTTTGAAATTCATAGAGGAGAGTCTCCTATGAGTGGCACAATTGCTCGTAAGGTAATTGCCAATTTCCATGGATCAAAAAAGGCTAATGAATATTTGGAGTTGCTTTCGGAAAGAGAAAGGGAAATATTAGAATTGCTTTCACGTGGATTTAGATACAAGGAAATAGCCGATAAATTGTCGTTGAGTGTTGAAACGATACGGACTCATATTCGCAATATCTACTTGAAGCTTCAAGTGAGTTCTAGAACCGATGCTATCAATAAAGTATTTCCTAAGTAAATACAAAATTGACCATTTGATTTTACTACTAAAGTAGTATAGCCTTTTAGGATTAATGATCTGATTTTTGTTGCACTATCTAATCATATGGCAATGAAAATAAAATCTACTCTCTTACTAATCTTAGTTACTTGTATTGCGAATGCGCAAACCCTTACTTATACTGCATATTCCTCAAATTTAACAGGAATATTTAATGTCAGATTGGCTGATAACTCATCTTTTAATCCAACACTTTTAACGACTACGGGTTCAGGTGTTTTATGGGATGCCTCAGCTTTACTGCCGCTTTCAGGATATCCAGTAATAAATTTACAATATACAACTCCTTCTTCAACTCCCAATGGGAATTTATTTCCTTTAAGCAATTATGCTCAATATGATCCTGCATTAACTTCTGTTTTGCAATATGATTATTACAATTTTTCTTCTGACAGTGTAGTAATGGTAGGAGAGTATAGTCCCGGAGGAGCTCATGAAATTTATCAGAACCCTGATAAGCACTTGATCTTTCCATTTAGCTATAATCAATCGTTTACCGATAGCTATGCAAAAACAAATTATAGTAATGCAACTACTGTTAGTAGTTACCAAACCGGAACAAGAACCGTTCAGTTCAATGGTTACGGCACTTTGATTTTGCCACAAGGAACGATATCGGATGTAGGAATGATTACAGAGATTAGGACTAATAATTTGGGTCCTAATTCCACTGATATTACATGGATAAAGGTATCATCAGGAAAGCCATTGATGAAATATTCCGAAAATGCAGGTGATGTTACCATTGGATATAATGCTGATTTAAACGTATCGCTTAATGAGTATTCTTCTTTTGTTCATGTTCTGGCTTCTCCAAATCCTTGTCGCGAAAAAACATTTATTTATTTAGATAATATTTCAAGAGTGAAAGCTGTTGTTGAAGTTTTTAATATGCTTGGAGAAAATATCCTTACTGTAAATGATAATTCGTCGAGCATTGAAGTTCCGGTGACAGGTTTGGCAAGCGGATATTATTCTTATCGCTTGGTATTGGGTGAGTCGCAAATTTCTACCGGAAAAATAATTGTTGAATAATCTGAATAAAATAAATATGAAACTCAAATTAATTGCATTAGCCATTTTATTTTCGAGTACAATGGCTTACTCCCAATCGGAATTTACAAAGATTTGGGAAATAAAATCTCAAGTCCCTAATAAATGGAATGATCAAAATGCTGACCTCTCTATGATCTTGATGGGTGACTTGAAAAAGATTGAAATGATTGACGGAACGTCAGGGAAATCTCTTTGGGTATTTGACGTTAAAAAGAAATTAGGTGTTAAATCGATGGAGGATTGGTTTTTCCTCTGGGCAATGGAAGGTGAGCCTGTTGAAATAGTTTATAAAAAAGACGATGATAATAAGGTAAGTGTTTACCTGAATTCCAAAACCGGGGAAATTGAAAACTCAATAACTGAAAGTACTTTAAAGGAAAAGGATGTTCCTCTCGCACCTTCAAAGAAGAAGAATACCATTTTTGCGAGCGCTGCATATGATGAAAGTGGAACAACTCAAGTTTTTATAGATTATAAGGATAAGTTATTTAAGAGCGCTTTAAGTGGTACTGAATTGGAATTAAAAATAAACGCTCGTGGCAGCAACCAATGGACAACACGTATTAAAGGTAAATGTGTTCGACATCTTTGCACGGATTTGCTCAGCAATGATGAATCGGAGATGATGGTGAACGTGAGTGTTTCTCACGGAAAAGTGTTTGTAGTTTATGAAGGAATTACTGTACTTGATTTAAAAACAGGTAATGTACTTTGGAATACAACTTTCGATAATGTTCAAACGAGTGTCGGATTAAAGGCGAAGCAAGAAATCGGACGTAGTCCAATGCCGGTGGCAGATGATAATGCCGTTTATGTATGCGATTTTTCGAAAGGAGAGAAGGCTATCAAAAAGCTTGACATCAATACCGGAAATGAAATTTGGAGAAGTGATAAGCTAAGTGGAAATGATGTGATTTCACAATTGTTAATCGTTGATAATACCTTGATCGCTAAGATGGGTGGTGTTATCAGAGTGGAGAAGTTTATCCCGGATGCAAACGGAGGAATTGGAGCCGGTACATATAAAGTTGAATATTCTTACGAAGGTTCATCCGAGATTCGGGCATTTGATGTGTCATCAGGAAAACAAAAATGGACATCTGATGGATTTAGCAATGGCGACAAATTTTCTAAGTCACATTGCTCAATATTGAATGTGAATAATTCAATAGTTGCTTGCAGCGATAAGAATTTTTACCTTTTAAATCCTTCAACAGGAACTGCTACTGCAAAATCTGAACTTGGGAAGGAAATAGGTGATCCCAAATCCATTTTTATTTACAAGGACAATTATATCGTTCAGGGAGATGAAGGTATTGCTTCCTTTAAATCGTCAGGTGCGAAAAATTATTCTGAATCTACTGATAAATGCTTTTTTACTGAATTCAGAGGCGATGCATTTATTGTATGGATAGGAAAATCAATTGACGATTTAAATGAATTTATCCGTTTTGATTTAGATAGTGGAAAGATATCAGGAAAATTGAAAGGTACTTATCGCCCAAGATTTGATACAACAGGTGATTATTTTATTCGCTTTAAAGATGAAACAGTAACTAAGTTTACGACTAAATAATTTAATTGCCCCGCACTATTTTCTTGAAATTTTGAAAGTGTCCGTTTTTTATACGGACGCTTTTTGCTTTAAAAAAAATATTTTAATCCAGGATTGTAATTTCAAAATGAACCCATTTAGCGACGGCTTCATAGTATCTCAAAAAAACATCCTGACTGTTACCGTCAGGACATTTTGAAATACTTTGGCGGAGAGTTACCCCGATGGGGGAACCCCAGTACCTGATACAGTCAACAGTTTTTCCCGACGGGACCGCAATCTCCCAAGAAAAATTAGGTGATATTATTATCCTTTAGCCAATTATATCCATCAATTGATTTGAAGAATTTCTCCCTTCTCAACGCATCAGATTTACTTAAAAATTCTTCAACGTAATGCAAAATAAAAGGCCTTCGACCTTTAGTGCTACGGACAAGTCCTTCGTTGTGGAAATTTAATCTGGTTTCAACATTTGTTGAATAACCATAGTAAAAACCATCGTCTTTCAAACTTTTTAAAATGTAAACGAAGTGTTTCATTAATAATCAAAATTTTAGATCTGGGACTATCACTTTATGATGCACCCTCTCAGGGGAGGCCTCAAAGTATCTCAAAATTTAAACGTCTTACAGATGTTTTTTTCCTTTATAGAAATTCGCGTTCAAGTGATTTTGAGCGCTTTTCTATAAATGAAAAATGTCCTGACGTTTACCGTCAGGACATTTTGAAATACTTTGGCGGAGAGTTACCCCGATGGGGGAACCCCAGTACCTGATACATTCAACAGTTTTTCCCGACAGGACCGCAATCTCCCACAAATTAAAATGTCCTGACGTTTACCGTCAGGACATTTTCAAATACTTTGGCGGAGAGTTACCCCGATGGGCATACGCGTCAACTTAAGCTCACTTAATACTTTTTAATTTTTTAGGAGGGACAGTTTTTACTCGTCTTAAGATAAAGGTGTTTTTATCTTCTAGTAGCCATTCAAATTCTTCACCTTTTTCTATTCCCGCTCCATCAGCAATCGCTGCAGGGAAGTTGATATAATATGATTTTGTAGCGCCTCTGTCTACTCGCTGAATTTTTACTGAGTATCCCATTGTTAATTTTTTTGTAAAAATAGTGAATTTAAATAATAGTATATATACTATGTTTGCTAAATGAATATTACTAGCAACTTCTCTTCATTATTTGACGAAAAAATCATTAATCAACTTGCACATTCTTGTGGGTTAATAAAGCGCAATAGAAAGTTAAATGGGTTGGACTTATTTATCACAGTCCTTTGCTCGGTTGTTAATCAAGTTCCTAGTTACAACATTGCATCTACCACACTTTTTACTCAAAGAAGGAAAGATGTGTCTCGTCAACGACTCCATAAAGTCATCTCATCTTCAACGTTTTCTGTATTTTTTAAGCAAGTGATGGATCATATATGGCAAACTCGGATTGACCCTTCTGGTCAAATCCGTAAGAGAAAATTTAAGCGAGTTCTAATACAGGATAGCACGATTCTTAAATTACCTAAACGTCTATTTAAGCAGTATTCAGGTGTGGCTAATGCTGCGGTTTCTGTGGCAAATTGTAGGGTACAGTTATGTTTTGACTTAATGTCAAACTTGTTACAGACTCTTTCAATTGATAGTTACTCTATCAACGATGCAATGGCGCGTAATTATATCAAAGCGCAAAAGGGTGACATGGTCATTAGAGACCGTGGCTACTTCGCACTAGATCAATTCATCAAATTTTCCAAGGAGGGAGTTTTCTTTATTGTTCGAACTAAAAGCAACAACAAGTTTTATGATCGGTTCGGTAAGCCCATTAACTTAGTTGAAGTGTTATCTAAACAAAAAACTGACGTTCTTGAAGTACGATTAACAAGTGAAGAAGGGCCAATGTTTTATTTGTTTGCGCAAAGAGTAAGTGATAAAATAGCGGCTGAACGATGCCGTAGTGCGAAGCTTTCAGCCAAAGGAAGAACGCTTTCTAAAAACACAATTGAGCATCTTAAATGGTCAACCTTTTTAACGAATCTCGAACCAAAAACAAACGACTTTAACGATATATGGCAGATCTATTCTTTGAGATGGAGAATAGAGATCATATTTAAGGCACTCAAGTCTCATTTAAACCTTGATTCTATACATAATGTATCTAGTAATCAACTTCATATTATAATACATGCACGCATTGCTTTGATATTTTTAATTACTAACAATGTTTATAAACCTTTGCAAAAATTAACTTATCGACTAAAGCAAAACAAACAAATAAGTTTAATTAAACTCGTTAACGTTCTTATAGTGGACTTAGACTTAATGACTAAGACATTGTTGCATTTTTGTAAGAATAAAAGAAAACGCTATTTTGACATCATTGATAAACTTATAAAAGCATCCTCTTACGACTCTAGAAATAGACCAAACTACAAAACCACTGAAGATGAGGTTATCTTAAGTTGACGCGTATGCCCTATGGGGCGTTTAAATAAAAAAAGCAACGCGTCCTTGTGTTTAAATAAAAGCAAATCGTCCTTGCTTGTCCCCATGGGAAGTTTAAATTGGATTTCGTTTCACTTTGAGTAATCAATGGGCTGCCAAATTCAAAATTCAAAATTCAATTTCACCCCCCTCCTTCCAAAAACTCTCTTCTCAAAGGCTTTTCAATATACGCCCTAACATTTTTATTACTTCGCGCACGATTAATATCGCGTTCGTCGAAAGAAGAGGAAATTACATATACAGTGCAATTCGATTTATATTCATCAGGAAGTTTCTCATATTCATCTAAAAATTCGAATCCCGTCATGAGTGGCATAAAGATGTCGACAAATATTGCTTGCGGTAGGAGTGAAGGGTTGTTAATATTGGCTTGCAAATAATCAAGTGCTTCGGTAGCAAGATCGAACTTAAGAATTTCTTTGCCATAATTTGTTTTTGCGATCACATAGGAAGTAATGTAAATATCTTCCGGTGTATCATCAATCACCATTACTTTATCGAATTTGTGTTGAATATTTTCGCTCACGGGATATGGTTTTTAATTTTTATTGTAAATGATGTTGATTCTCCTGGCTCTGAGGATACGCTTAATTCTCCATCTAATTTTTCAACTATTTCTTTTGCAAGGTAAAGCCCAATTCCGGCTCCGGGAGTATTGCCTGTTATCCGATAAAACATTTCGAAGATTCTTTTTTGATGTATCGGATCGATTCCAATTCCATTATCTTCTATGCTGAAAATACAGCTATCCCGATTAATTTCTCCCACAACCTTAACATATCTTCCTTCTACATTTTTTTTATGATATTTTAATGCGTTGCCAATGATATTTTCTACTACCGTCGATAAACGTTCAGCATCCGAATAAAGTGGATGAATGCCTTTTATATCAACCGTAAATAGAATGTCGCTATGTTCTTTTGTGTTTTTTAGTATGTCAATACTGTTTAGAACGATTTCCTCGAGATTTACTTTTTCGATTGATAATTTCGTGCGATTGTTTTTAGAATAACTTAAAATATTTCGAATGTATGCATCGAGACGAATAATTCGATTGCGAATCATATCTACATGCGTAATAGTGTTTTCTTCTGAAGATTCTTCTGCAATAATATCAGCCAAACCAAGTACGGAAGTTAATGGTGATCGTAGATCGTGAGATGTGCTATAAACAAATCGATCGAGTTCTTCATTAGTTTTTTTGAGCTCTCTATTGTTTCTCATCAATTGTTCTTCAATGATCTTAACATCACTTATGTCGATCATTGTGCCATTCCATACTACACTTCCATCATCGGCCTTACTTGGTATAGAGTTACCTCGAATCCATTTTATTTTTTTGTCGGCAGGATGTACAATGCGGAATACGAACAACCAAGGAGTCATTGTATTCGCTGAATGATAGATCGAATTCATCATGTCAAAAACATCTTCTGAAATTACAGAAGCAAATGCTAAAGATGCATCATGGTAAATTTTATCAGGATGAACTCCGGTAAGATCTTCGAACCCTTTGCTTATGTATGGGAATGCAAAAGAACCATCAGGACGCATTTTAAATTGATAAACAGCACCGGGTACTGAAGAACTAATCTCTAAAATTTGATTTGCTAGTTTTTTGGTTTCGTTGACCGCTACAACGCGCTGCGTAATATTCTGATGAGATATTACAATCATCGGAGTATCGCTATTAAATCGAACCGCACGTAGTGCAAACCATCGCTGTTCGGCTATCGAGTGACAAGGATATTCGAGATAGAAAACAGTTTTTTTATTGTTCAATACGTCTTGCAATCCTTCAAGAGTCTTTTGCGCATCTTCATCGCCGGCCTCTGCAGCCTTTCTGCA
Organism: Bacteroidota bacterium; assembly: GCA_029547265.1. Lineage (GTDB taxonomy): Bacteria > Bacteroidota > Bacteroidia > AKYH767-A > OLB10 > CAINEC01. The sequence continues at coordinate 380 of JAKPPP010000398.1, read as the reverse complement.
TACATCAAAGTAATTTGCTCCTGTACCAATGTTGTTATTGTTTAACGGATCAAAATTACTTGCAGCAAAGCTATTCCATGCTTCGTTAACGGTGATAATCGTACCTTCCCGATCAATCACAACAATATGTGAACTCAAAGAATCTAGAATGCCGCGTGTGAAAGCTTCGCTATGCTGAAGTTTTTCTTCGTATTTCTTCTTGTCGCTTATATCGCGAATTGTACTTAAAACAACTTGTTCCTCATCAGTTTCAAAACTATTGAGAGAAATTTCAATTGGAAATTCGGTTCCATCCTTTTTTCTTCCATAAAGCGGCATTTCTAATGTCCCCATTGCACGGTTCACCGGATGATCATTGTAGCGATCTCGATGAGAAGAAT
>JAKPPP010000394.1 GCA_029547265.1 Bacteroidota bacterium | reverse complement strand
TGAAAATCAAGAAAATTAAATCTCAGAAAAAAACAACGAGAATGGTTATTCTCTTGGATGTTTTGGTTTTATCAGTCTTTTTCCTTGGCGCCAAACCATAAACATTTCTTTTGCTCCATCGTGATAAGTAAGTGACGGGGCTTTGCATCGAGAAAAATGAAGAGAAACTCATATACAGGATTTTATGAAAGGAGGGTACAATTTTAGTCAAGTTAAAAAGTTGCGTTTTAACGATTGCGTGCGTTAAAACGGTGGTATTCAAACAAAAAAGTGTGCGTGTGGCACTGTTTTCGTGCCCGAAAGTAATTTTAATCTAATCGGAAAGGAGAATCATTATGAAACGAATTGTATTAAGACTGCTTATTGCAGTGAATCTTCTTAGTTGTTTAAGTGTTAGCCTGGCTGAAGATCGTCCCGTCCCAATCACATTTTCGGTAACAAATACTGGTATTAATCGTTTTATCGCAAGCCAGTGGAGTAGTTCCAGCTTTAATAAAACAAGGAATTTTTCAGGTTCAGGTGTTTTCGGAACTGTTCAAATATACAGACCGACTGTGTCACTATATTCAAATACGATCAAAATCTGTATTCCCGTGACTATTCTTGCTATTGATGAATCAACAGACCAGCCTATTTATCTTTATCAGTCATTTCAATTCATTCCAACCCTGACTATACCGCCTACGACAATTAGTATGGATAAAATTTATACCCAATATACCGATTTACTCGCCGCAATATCAGCAGTAATTCCGGATACACGGGTACAGAGTGCGGTAGCCCAGATGTTTTCTTCCATTAACTGGGTGATATACCAGGGTAAGGTACTAAATGAATCCACGGCACGCTGGACGGAGAGTTCGGACATCGGCTGGAAAGGACTTCCAACATTAACATTTTCAGTCACCAATGATGAGGTGAATTTGACAATAACACCTACAATAACCTCAGCAGCACCTTCATATGGTATTCATTGGAATCGGCCGTCACGAAATGTGTTTGGTTTGCGAATACGCTCAAACAATTATATAGATATTATAGACTTAGTTGTTGTAAACTTTCAAAATACTATACCAACAATTTTTACATCAACAAATATCTTTTTTGAATCAGAGACTGGAAAATATGTTCGTGATTACTATGTTACATCAATTACTGACGCACCAACAAGCATCATGGATTTACAATACTATATAAGAATTAAACGTCAGAACACTGAGCTTATATGGCACACCTATTGTGCAACTAGTGTATATTATCCATGGGAAGTTTGGGTTAACATGCAAGATATAGTTACTTTAGCGGGTGAATAATTGAGATCGTCATATTTATATCTAATGAATAAACTCGTTCACTCTGTATTAACTAGCAGCATCGCCTTTTTTTGCGTATTATTTCTTGCCTGTCCGGACAGTCCCGAGCCTGAACCGACAACCTGCGAATACCCTCCGGGCAATCGCACTTTTACCTGGCGGGTGGATACGGTGGCGTATTGGCCGTCTTTTCTGGGTGGCGTGCATGCTTTCGCTGACGATGACGCCTATGTGATGGGATACATTGGCGAAGGGAAACCACCATGGAGAATCTTCGTCGGCAAGCATTGGGATGGAACGCAGTGGGATACAACTATTTATGGAAAGTATGGATTTTATGATGATATTCAAATTACTCCAAATGATGTTACCGGAGATGACTATTATATGGTTTGCGCTGGACGTTATGGGATCAGTTCAATCATGTATGCCGGAATAGCCGAATTCGATAACCGTATAAAGAAATGGAAAAGTTATCAACTACAAGCTACCGGCGAACTGCGCAGTGTCTGGACGGACGGCAAGGGATTTTTTATTGCGGTGGGAGATAACGGCATGGTCTATACCAAGGATGGCTATAAAGCGGAATGGGTGTATTCCAAAGCGCCAACAGAATTTCATTTTACAAAAGTGGTTGGTGTTTCGAAAAATGAAATATACGCTCTTGCAGCTATATCACTACCTACTGGCGTCTATTTTCATCAATATTGGAAGTATTACAATAGCCAATGGCTAAAACTATATGATGAACAAGACACCATAGGTACTTTTGTAAAGTTATATAATACAGACAATACTATGTGTGATTTAGCCGTATCGCGTTGTTCCTATAATGATTCCTTGAAATTGTATTTAATCGGATGGGAGTCATTCCTTTTAGAATCTGAGGGGCAATCCCTGAATTATTCCATAACAAATCTTTCGCATCTGGGATTACCCTTAAGGAATATGGGTAGAACAGCCTTACGAATAAATCTCTATTCACCGAATGATTACTGGATATTTGGTACAAGGTATAACTTTTATCATTGGAACGGGACTGATTTCCAGAAGATCGTAATGCCGGGTTTGCCGGATGACGATGCTCATTATGGCGACCAGCACCGGATGATCAAGACTGCTACGGGGAAGATATTTCTTCCGACGGAAGTCAGTTCGCAGGTGTACGTTGTAGTACAAGGTACACCATGATTATTAACAAACTTAAAAATTTTGAAGGAGTTATTATGAAAACGAAAACCTGGAAGAAGATGATTTCTTCTGTTTTTATTGTATTGGTCTGCTTACAGATCGGTTTTGCGGATGATGTGCGATTGAAAATACCGGAATCAACAGTCAATAATATTTTAGCGGCAATGGTTGAATCAAAATACTTATCCTATGGGACGTCATGCAATATCGATATTTCACCTTTAGGTCTTACTATTGCTACTATCACCTATTACAGTTTCAAACCACAGGATATTTCAGTTGATATCTCATCCGGTAACAATTTTAGCTTAACTATCGTTTTTAAAATGCAAGCCAATTTTGATATTATTGCATGGAACTTTCCACTAAAAGTTTCCGATCAATCAGTAACAATCAATGGAACGATTGATCGGATTGAGCAAGGATCTGGCTATAAAATTCGATTAACGCCATTAAGCCTCTACTATATTAAGCCGGCATAAGATATTAGTACGATATGTAGTTATAAATTGTTATATTACAGGCATGGAAATAGAAAAACAAGACGCGAGAAAATTATCAAAAGAGAATCTGGAGATGCTGCGAAATCAGGCAATCCGACTCTT
>JAKPPP010000378.1 GCA_029547265.1 Bacteroidota bacterium | reverse complement strand
ACCCATTAGCTTTTTCAATGTTACCGAAATCATCTTGAATCATGTATCCTGTATCTTGCATCCTTTCTATTTGAAACGATATCTCATTGGCTAAAACAAATTTCGTTTTGGCCCACATTCATTCAATCACTCATTCATCCAGTAATTCTTTTCCTGGATCCTGAATCTTTCATCTTGAATCCTCTTGAAACTACATCAAGATCCCCGCAATCGTAGCCGATAAATAACTCGCCATAGTTCCTGCGTAAAGGGCCTTTAGACCGAGTTTAGCGAGTTCATTTCTTCTTGATGGAGCTAGTTCGCCAATTCCGCCGATCTGCATCCCTACGCTCGCAAAATTAGCGAAACCGCAAATCGCGATTGATACAATCAACAATCCTTTTTCGGTCATGATTGGAACTGCTTTTTGTGATAAGCTTTGGAAAGCTACGAATTCGTTAACAGAAAGTTTTTGTCCCAATAAAGTTGCTACACTTTGTACGTCTTGAGCAGGAACGCCCATTGACCAAGCTAACGGAGTGAATGCTTTTCCGAAGATCCAGTTAAGGCTTAAATTCAAATCGGCACTGAACCAATGTCCCATATGTAACAACATCCAATCTAACATTGCGATCAATGAAATAAATCCGATCAACATCGCAATTACATTCATTGAAATTTTGAATCCGTCGCTTGCACCATGTGAAATAGCATCGATAACATTTACATAATTGCTTTTCACTTCGAGTTTCACCTCGCCCATTGTTTGACTTTGTTCAGTCTCGGGATATAAAATTTTAGCAATCACCAATGCTCCCGGTGCTGCCATCAAACTTGCTGCAATTAATTTCGGTGCGAGATCTAATCCAGCTTGAGCACCCATATTTACATACACTACCAAGATACCGCCGGCAATACAAGCCATACTTCCGCTCATACTCGCTAACAATTCGCTTTTGGTCATGTCTTTCAAATAAGGACGAATCATTACTTGCGCTTCAATTTGTCCTACGAATGCACTCGCAACATTACTCAATGCTTCAGCACCACTCACACGCATAATAAAGTTCATCGCTTTAGCAACAACAGCAACGATACGTTGCATAACACCGAAGTGATATAAGATTGCAACCAACACGCAAACCAAAATAATAGTTGAAGTGATATTGAAGGCGAAAACGAATCCTCCACTATAAAACGATCCGAGGGTTCCATTAAATTGTTGTACTGCTACACCACCATAAACGAATTCAGCTCCTTTACGAGCGAACTGTTCAATCTTCTCCATACCATGTCCGAGATTTTGAAAGAACGCAGTTACAGGAGGAATTTTCAAAACAAGAATAGCAATTACAAACTGCAAAGCAATTCCGCTAAATACCAATCGCAGATTAATAGCTTTACGATTATTCGATAATAAGTAAGTTAATCCGAGGATAACTACTATACCAATGAGTCCGGTAAATCTTTCCATAGTGTTGAATTATTGCAGAATCAATTTCGCCCATACGAGCATCTGCGGCAATAACATTCCGTAATATTAGTAAAAGATTTACAAACGGGGAATAAAATAAAAAAAATGAAGGCTGATTTTCGCTTATTTCCTCTCTAAAAAACTCAAATGAGGCCTAAATCTTTACACGCTTTTTCGGCAGCGATCTGTTCGGCTTTTTTCTTTACGAAATCGATACCTGTTGCAGCCTCTTTATCATCGATAATGAGTCGCACTTTTATCTGACGTGTCTTTTGATCTTCTTCGATAGTTTCAAAAACGATAGAATGTTTTTCTTTTTGTCCCCAGTTGAGGATCATACTCTTGAAATTCTTTTCTGTTGATTCAATTTCATTCAAATCGACATGAATACGAATAATACGATGCAAGATAAATTTCTGCGTAACAGCATATCCTTTATCGAGGTAAATTGCACCTATGAGCGCTTCGAAGGCATCGCCATACATAGGGCGATAAGAGCCGGGAGAAGCATCTTTTTGCAAGAGTTCATCGACACCAATTTTGACTGCTAAATTTTTCAGGTTCTCGCGACTAACA
>JAKPPP010000371.1 GCA_029547265.1 Bacteroidota bacterium | reverse complement strand
TGAAATCCTCTAGCCATTCCAACCATAAAAATGACAGCATAAAGAGGCCAAATAAAGGAAGGATGATCGAGATGAGTGTAATAAACGAGTACGAGTGCGCCGCAAAACATTAAAAATGCCGTAACTACCATTATTTTTTTGCGAGAAATGCGATCTGCCAATAATCCTCCCGGTAATGCCAACGATAATGCTGGAATCGCCTCTGTTAATCCGATGAGTCCAAGCGACAAAGGGTCTTTAGTAAAAGCGTAAATCATCCAGCTGGCGATAACGGCTTGCATCTGAACAGCAAGCGTTAAAAGAAATTTTCCGGCTAAAAAGTACCTGAAAGCACTAATTTTTAGTGAACTGTAGGGATCATGTTGCTTACTCATAGGCCCGCAAAGGTAAAAGGAATCATGGATTTTGTAAATTTGAGCGATGACAATCCGCGAAGACATAGCTCAGGCAACTAAACCATTCAGAATTTTTGTGGTGGAAGACGATTTGTGGTACGGCGAATTACTCGTGCACCATTTAACGCTCAACCCCGATTATGAAGTGCGCAGATTCGAAAATGCGCGCGATGCTATTGCTAATCTTCATCTTTCGCCTGATGTAATTACGTTGGATTATTCATTGCCCGATATGAACGGTGATGAAGCACTGAAACGTATGAAACTCGAATTGCCGAATGTGGCAGTGGTGGTGATCTCGGGACAAGAAAATATTTCTACAGCAATCGATATTTTAAAGAAAGGTGCTTACGATTATATCGTGAAAGATGATGAAGCGAAAGAGCGCTTGTGGAATACTGTAAATAATATACGCAGTAATGTTGAATTGCGACAAGAAGTAGATCAGTTGCGTGAGCAAATTACCAATCGTTACGATATGAGTAATTTGTTAATCGGCAATTGTGAAGCAATGCGTAAAGTCTATCAGTTGATAGGTAAGGCAGCTCAAACACAAATTACCGTTTCGCTTTCAGGTGATACAGGAACAGGAAAGGAATTAGTTGCGAAAGCAATTCACTTTAATTCGTCACGATCGAAATCTCCGTTTATCGCTATTAATGTTGCATCAATTCCTCGTGAGTTACTCGAGAGTGAATTATTCGGATATGAAAAGGGAGCTTTTACAGGAGCAAATGCTCGAAGAAGCGGAAAGTTTGAAGATGCTCACGGAGGAACTTTGTTTTTAGATGAGATAGGTGAGTTGGATATTAGCCTTCAAGCAAAGTTATTACGCGTTTTGCAAGAGAAAGAAATAACAAGATTAGGAAGTAGCGAAGTAGTGCCTGTTGATGTACGCATCATTGTAGCTACACATAAAAATATTGCCGACGAAACCAGTAAAGGAAATTTCAGAGAGGATTTATACTATCGTTTGCTCGGATTACCTATTAAGCTACCGCCGCTCTGTGAACGAGGCAATGATATTTTAATATTGGCAAAACATTTCTTAGATACTTTTTGTGTTGAAAATAAATTATCGAAAAAGTCACTTACTCCCGAAGCAAAAGATAAACTGTTGTTTTATCGTTTCCCCGGAAATGTTCGTGAGTTGAAGGCGGTAATTGAGTTAGCTGCGGTGATGGCCGACGGAAATCAAATTACTCCTGCCGACATCACTTTTACTGCAACTAAAACACCAACCGATTTGCTTGATCAGGATCTTACATTAGAAGAATATGATGCGAGAATCATTCGTCATTATTTAAATAGATTTGATGATAATGTTTTAGAAGTCGCTGCTCGATTAAATATTGGTAAGAGTACTATTTACAGAATGCTGAAAGAAGGCAAGCTGTAGTTTCATAAGAATTATGATGACGGAAAGAGAAAGTTTCTTTGGATCATTACTTGATCAGCTACCGGGAGAGATTGTCGTATTCGATAGAAATTATCGATACGTATATGTTAATCCTAAATCTATTGCTGATCCTGAAATGCGAAAATGGATCATTGGTAAAACGGATTTCGAATATTGTGCTTTCAAAGGAATCTCTACTGAGTTAGCAGAGAAACGTGTATTACTTTTTAAACAAGTTGAAGAGGAAGATCGAGAAATAGAATTGCATGAAAGGATGGTGTCAAAAGATGGTGGTGTAAAATACCATATTCGTCGCTTGCGCCCATATAGAAATGATGCGGGTGAGTTCACCCATTTTTTAGGTTATGGATTTGATTTTACCGAGCAACAAAAACTAAAAGATGAATTAGTAGAAAGTCGAAATTTTATTCGTCAGGTACTTGATTCCAGTCCGCATTTGATTTTCGTAAAAGATTATTACGGAAAATTTGTTTTGGCGAATAAGGCACTCTGTAACTTATTCGGCTTGACATACGAAGAGTTGCTAAATCAAGCGAATGAAGATATTCATAATAATGAAGAAGAAGCCTTAAACTATAACCGTGTCGATAGAAGTGTGATTGATAGTGGTGTTGCTATTAGAATTGAGGAAATGTTCTCAAGAAAAAATGGCGAAGTAATTTATTTTGACACAGTAAAAGTTCCGTTTTTAGGAATCAACAACGAAAAACAAGTTCTTGCTATTTGTACCGATATTACCGATCGTAAACGAAATGAAGAATTATTAAAAATCGGTGAGCAACGAATGATTATTGCTCAAGAATTAACAAAGGCGGGTAATTGGGAAATCAACTTAGAAACACGAATGATAAGTTGGTCTATTGGTATGTTTCCTATATGGGAAAGAGATGTAATATTAGGTCCTCCTTCACTTGATGAAATTGGAAAGTTTGTTCATCCCGACGATTCTGAGAGAGTGCTTAATGCGGTTTTTTCTCTAAGTAAACCCAATGAGCGTGCAAATGTTACTTATAGGATTGTAGTGCCTTCCGGAGAAAAGGTACTTAAAACGGTAGCGATGCCTTTCTGCGATGAGAAAGGAAACGTAGTTCGGCTATTCGGTACCGTTATAGATGTTACAGAACAAAAAAGAATAGAAGAGATCCTTCGATTAAATGAACAGCGATTAAATGAAGCTCAAGAGTTGGCTAAGACCGGAAGCTATGAGTATGATTTGCTTACCCACAAAATCACTTGGTCGCCGGGGTGTTTTCATATTTGGAAACGTCCTATCGAATTAGGTCCACCGACTTATGATGAATTTGCAGCTAGTATCCATCCTGAAGATGCTGCTGAAGTTCGCCAGAAAACAGCTACGCTTTCTCAACGAAGGGATACGTTTACTGTAAATTATCGAATTGTTTGTCCTGATGGAGAGGTGAAATCGCTGCAAGTAACTACAAAGTTACAACGTGATGAGAACAATGTTTTAACGAAAGTTTTCGGCACTCTTACAGATATTACAGAGCGTGAAATTTCTGAGCAGAAAATGAAGTTGAACGAGCAACGATTATTAGAGGCTCAACAATTAGCAAGCTTAGGGTCTTGGCAAATAGATCTCTCTTCGGGGAAAACGGAATGGTCGATCGGTACTAATCTCATTTGGGATCGCGATCCGGGTGCTCCGGCATTGTCATATGAAGAATTATTGGAAACTATCATAGAAGAAGATCGTGATCAAGTTAAAGCCGTTATTGAAAATGCTCTAAGCACCAGAAATAATTTTAATGTTGAGTATCGCATTAAAACAATTAAAGGTAATCTTAAAATTATAAATGGTAGAGGAAGGATACAATTCGATTCGAGAGGCTTGCCGTTATTAATGTTTGGGACAGTTTTGGATATTACTGAGCGAAAGAAAGTTGAAGTCGAATTAATCACAGCTAAACAACAAGCGGAGGAGTCAGTTCGTGCTAAAGAGTATTTCTTGGCTAACATCGGACATGAATTACGAACTCCTTTGAACGGAGTTTTGGGGATGGCGCGTCTCCTTCAAAAAACAGAACTATCCACCACTCAGCGAAGTTATATTGATGTGTTAAGTACTACTGCAGGAAATTTGTTGGTAATCATTAATGACATTCTTGATATTGCAAAAATTGAATCCGGGACTCTAACTTTCGAAAGAGTGATTTTTGATCCGTTAAGAGTCGCAGATACTGCTGTTCAAATTCAAATTTATAAGGCAGAAGAAAAAGATTTAATGTTACGTCATTTGAGCGAAGGCGCTCCGATGCCGGCACTTATCGGCGACCCATATCGTTTGAATCAAATTTTATTGAATTTACTTAGTAATGCCGTTAAATTTACTTTGCACGGTGAAATAATTTTATCGCATCGAATAAAAAAAGAAGAAGGTGATTTATTGTGGGTAGAATTTTCAGTGAAAGATACGGGTATAGGCATTCCCGCAGAAAAGCAAAATTCTATATTCGAGAGTTTCACGCAGTTGAATCCTGAATTAGCTAATATTACCGGCGGAACTGGATTAGGATTGGCGATTTCGAAGAACCTTGTTGAACGCCAAGGAGGATATATCGGTGTTGAGAGTACTCCGGGAGAAGGAAGTACTTTTACATTTACTATCCCCTATCAAAAAGCAGCGATTGAAGAGCAAGAGCAAGATGATAGATCTGTTTTTGCCGTTAGCCAGTTAGGACCATTACGTGTTTTACTTGCCGAAGATAATCGAGTAAATCAATTCATCGTTGAGGCTATGCTGCAAGACTGGGGATTGATGGTGGATGTGGCTTCTAACGGACGTGAAGCAGTAGAGCTTTTTAATAAGCGCCAATATGATCTTATCTTAATGGATATTCAAATGCCTGAGGTTGATGGAGTGGAGGCTACTTATTTAATACGAAGTTCTGAGGATAAGAAGAAATCGAAAACACCAATTATTGCATTAACAGCAAATACGACTAAGCAAGTTCAGCGTCAGTTTATGTCGGCAGGAATGAACGATTTCTTGGTAAAACCCTTTAAGGAAGAAAGCTTGTACAAGAAGATTATTAATCTTTTTGCAGGAAAGTCGAATTTTACAATGCCGATTAAAAAGCGTTTCCCTGTGCGTAAACGCCCGGTACCGGTTGGAGAGAGTTTATATGATCTTGCATTGTTACGTCGTGATGCACGTGATAATATTTCTTTCTTAAAGCGAATGTTAAATATTTTTATTGAGACTATTCCTCCAATCATAGAGCGTATGTACGAGCATTTTGAAAAAGGCGAAATGGATGCTATAGCTACACTCGCACATAAAATTAAACCTACTATAGACGGCGCGGGAATTGTTTCATTAAAAGAGACGATTAGAAGTATTGAGAACTATCGAGATAAAAAAAGAAGTCCTGAACAATTAAAATCAGATATTGTTCGAATTAATCAAGTTATTGATGCGGTAATCGCCGGCTTTAAAAAGGAAATTGATAACTTAGATAAGGACACTGTTTCATAATATGGAAATCAGTAATGTATCTTCAGGCCGATTAGAGAAAATCGCATATCGTATTTCAATTATTGGTCATCCTTTAGTTACTATTTCTGTTTTTGTATTGATATATGGATATCTGTTTTATGATATCAAAACTACAATTTCAGCTTTTCTCTTAATTGTGCTTGTGGTGATTTTGCCAATAACAATCAATAATTATTGGCAATCGAAGAATGGTGTAATCACGAATTTTGATGTGAGTGATAGAAAGCAACGAGCCTCACTATATCCTTATTTGCTTTTGTTGATGGCTATCATTACCGGAGTCATGTATTTCTTCGATTATCCTAAGTCTATCACTGAAGGTGTGGGATACTTCTTTTTAATGCTTCTACTGATGTCGCTGGTGAATTTTAAACTAAAGGCATCACTGCATGCCGCAAGTTCATTTTTCATTTGTATGTTGATTTTAAAAGTGAGCTGGCCTGCAGGAATCGTTGCGGTGCTTTTTTCTTTTATGGTAGCGTGGTCGAGGTTGGTTTTAAAGCGACATACCTTATCCGAAATAATTGCCGGTTCTGCTTCAGGAATATTATTCGGATTATTAGGATAAAATCATTTGCGTGATCTTATTGGTGTTTTCATCCCAATTAAAGTTCTTCACTACAAATTTCCTGGCATTTTCGGTTATTCGTAAACGTAAGTCTTCGTCGTTTAAAAGTCGCTCTATTTGATTGAAATATTCTGTAGGATTATCTGCAATCAATACTTCTTCTTCCGGTGTAGCTCCTAAAGCATTATTGGCAAAGGAGGATATCACGCATGGAATTTCCATCGCCATTCCTTGAAGGATTTTGTTTTGTAGTCCGATGCTGATGAGCATAGGAGCGATCATAATCCGTGATTCGTTGAAAACCGTTCTTACATCATCAACCCAACCACTGATAATAATTTGATCGGATGCTAAGGATGTAGTTTCGCTAGTAGGTGTTGCTCCAGCAATAAGTAATTTGGTTTTCTTTCCTGCCGACTTAAACAAAGGCATTATTTCTTTCGCCGCATATTGTACAGCGAGAATATTTGGTGGGTACGACATATTCCCAACGAACAATAAATCAAATTTCTTTTCGCTTTTCGAATGAGTATAGAAATTTGTATCGACACCATTAGCGACTATTTCAATTTTATTGTTTTCGGCATGAGGCAACCAATCGCGATCTTGTTTCGAAATAATAATTTTGTGACGGAACTTGTCGAAAATATCATGCTCGTATTTTGTAAGTCTTTCATGTTCGATTTTCACAGGAATACTCATCAAGGAATTTGATTTTTCTCCTCTGCGTTCCATTCCTTTTGAAAATGTATCCATGTAGTCTAATACGCTTCTGCGAATATTCAATTGCTTCGCATATTCACTCATGCGAATCAAATGGCAAAACATGGCTTCCGGTTGGTGTTTTTCGGTGAATGCACTTAACTGCTGCATCACTTTTTCATCATAGAAATAGGCGACTTGAAAAGGGATGTTTTTATTGAATGTGTTTTTTGCAATCGATAAAACGGATGAAAATTTATTTACAATTCCTACTTCAATAGCTTTGCAATAGGGTGTTAATTCATCTAGATCTTTCTTCGATACCGATGTTTCATTAATTGCAAAAAGGTAAATATCGAAATGCTTGCTTAATGATTTAATGAGGTAATAAGCGCGCAGTTTATCCCCTTTTTCTAGAGGATACGGAAACCTTGATGTAAGAAATAGTAATTTCACTGTAATCGTTGAATTAATTTTCTTTTCTCACTTCACCACTACCGGTAACATCTGATTTAATTGCAGGCGATCCTTTGTATTTTACGGTTCCGCTTCCAACAATATTTATTTCTAAATTGCTTCCACATGTTTGTTCAACTTCTCCTGATCCATTGATTTTTATTCTGCATTTATCGGCATCTAAGCCAAATGCTAGTACTGATCCTGAGCCATTGATTTGAATCTTATGATAATCGGCGCGACCTGTTACAGTAATATCTCCCGATCCATTAATTTTTGTACGAACTTGATTTACATCCACCGGCATTTCAATATCCCCCGATCCGTTTACGTTGGCTTGTAGATCATCGCCTTTAATCGGATTTATTACTTTGATATCGCCCGATCCGTCAACTCGAAGTTCTTTTATCGCTGTTGTCGATAATGTAATTTCTACCGGCTTCGTAGGTTGGATGTTTTTCTTTGATTCAATTATCAAACGTTCTCCATCATTTTTGATGTCGATAACTTCGTTGATATTCGATTGTGCCGACACCACGCATTTCACTTCGTCGGAAATAACTAAGGTGACATTGCAAGGTACTTCTAACTCCAAAGCATTAAAGCTTTTTATATCGCGACTGTTATTGATAACAGGGCCAATTCCTTCTACTTGATTAAAGCAGGAGGTCATTGAAAGCAGAAGGAACAATCCCGAGAAGATACTTGTAATTGTTTGAATGCCGTTTTTCATGATAGGGCGATTAAGAGTTCTGTTGCGAAGATATAAAATCATTGCCTGCAATCATTTACTCACTACCTTTGACCCTGTAAAACATGCAAAAAATGAGTCAAGAAAAGCAATTATACCGCCATAGGGCCCTCATTCAGGTCCGTTTTAAGGATGTAGACCAAATGGGACATGTAAATAATGCCAATCATTTTACTTATTTCGAATTGGCCCGTGTGAAGTATTTTAATGAGGTAGTGAATGAGCCTATCGAATGGAAGGAGCAGGGTATCATCCTCGCTCACATGGAAATCGATTATAAGCGTCCTATTCTTCTCAACGACGAGGTTTATGTTTATTCTCGTGTGAGTAAATTCGGCACCAAGAGCTTCGAGGTAGAATATAAAATTGTAGTGGTGGTGAATGGTAACGAAGATATTGCTGCAACAGGAAAATCAGTGCAAGTTTGCTTCGATTATACCAGAAATGAAACGATGAATGTTCCTGAGACGTGGAAACAAAAGGTAATTGCTTACGAACCCGGATTACAGGCTTTATAGTGCTTTGGCGTAAGCCTTAGTAAAGCTTCCTTTAAATCGTAGGTCGTTGAATTCTTCTTGCTGAGGCAAATAATAAATTTGATAGTTGTTTGCCTTCATGTTTTTCAAGCTGTCTTGTTCGATGTAATAGCCAAAAACGACATTCTTATTTTCTTTTCCTCGTTGAAGTACGAGTATGTCGGCTAACCACCATCCGGCTATGATATAGGTTTTTGATTGTATCGTGTCGGTTTGTTGCAATACAGCTTTCGCATAGGTTGTTCGTTGTACTCGTTTGCTGATATCGGCAGAAAATACTCCTGATACAGGATCAATGGCAATTTTTTGTCCCGCAATTTCTTTTTCTATACTCCACTTGCTAACCGATGATCCTCTCAA
>JAKPPP010000344.1 GCA_029547265.1 Bacteroidota bacterium | reverse complement strand
ATTCTAGGGGTTGCCGCAGGTGCATTTGCAGGAATAGAGTTTTTAAAAGGTAGCGTTGAAGCATTTAACGAAAGTGAACAAGCAAGTGCGCAGTTAGATGCTACTTTAAAAAGTACAGCCAACGCAGCGCACCTTAATCGGGAGGCATTAGACGAGCAGGCTTTGTCTTTAATGAATACTTCGCTATTCGATGATGATGCCATCACGCATACGCAGGGTTTACTAGCTACGTTTACCAATATTAAAGACACTATTTACATGGATGCCGTTCCTGCTATTGCCGATTTAGCGACTAAGCTAGGCGGTGATTTGCAAGGTGCAACTATTCAAGTGGGTAAGGCTTTGAACGATCCGATTCATGGTATAACGGCTCTAAGTAGAGCAGGTGTATCGTTTAGCGAAAGTCAAAAAAAGGTTATTGAAAACCTACAAAAAACGGGTGATATTGCAGGTGCGCAACGTATTATATTAGCAGAACTAAATAAAGAGTTTGCAGGTAGCGCATTAGCAAGTGCAACAACGGGAACGGGTGCATATACAGTATTGCAACATCAAATGGGGAACGTAAAAGAAGAAATAGGCGGTATTGTTGTGGCCATTGGTAATGAATTGTTACCTATGTTTGTTAGCATGGTAGAAGGAATCCACGATGTTGTGCAAGGTTTAAAAGACGGGTGGAAATGGATAAAAGAGAATAGAGTTGTATTTGAGTCTTTAGCAGTTGGTATAGGTGTGGCTGCGGGTGCGCTATTAATTTATTCTACTTACCAAAAGACGAGTTTAATACTAACCGAACTACTTACACTATGGACAAATAGAGAGGCCATTGCTACAAACGCAATGACCGCAGCGCAATGGTTACTCAATGCAGCAATGGAGGCCAACCCGATTGGATTAGTAATTACGGCTATTGCAACACTCGCAGCAGGTTTTTACTATCTATACCAAAAATCAGAACCTTTTAGACAGTCGATAACGATGCTAAAAGACGATGCCATGATAGCGGGTTATGCCTTAAAATGGATGTACGATAAGGCTAGAGGTGATGCCGAAGCAGCAACGCAGGACATGGCCAAAATGAATGAACTTTTAGCCGAGAGAAAGTCAATAATTGACGGCACATATAATGCGCATAAGGGTGAATTGGTGACGGGTGGCAAACCTTTCTCTATGTTACTCGATAAGAATGAAAAGAAAGCTATTAAGGGCGAAAAAGGAATGGATGGTGTAACTGAAAAGAAGCCAGACAAAGCCAAAGGAAGTCAATCTATTACAATCAATATTTCTATCAATAAATTAATCGAATCATTTAAAGTTGAAACTACTAATATCCAAGAATCTACGGCAAAGATTCAAGAAATGGTGGCTAATACGTTACTAGCGGCCGTAAATGATGCGAGTATAACAGCTAACATATAATGGACTACATAATACCAAAAGTGAATACGCAGGTAGGTGCAGTTGCTAAATATTCGGGACTTAATAACGTCCGAATACTTAACGCAAAGGCTATCCCTTATGTTATTCCAACAGCTACCAAAGACGAACCGATTGGGCATAGTGAATTAGGTACTCCAATTTATAGCGATATAACCTTTGATGCGTGCAGTTATACTGATAACAATGGTCGTAAAATAAATGTTGAAGAGGTCAATATTCAAACGGTAATTATAACGATTAGTCAACCTATCAACATAATTAAGACGGCTATACAAGGTCGTGACGGCACAGTGAAAGAGTATATCGGCAAAGATGATATGCAAGTTAATATCAGTGGAATGATTACGGGCAAAAATGGCGTTTACCCACTCGATAAAGTAAACAAATTAAAGGCGTGGTTAGATGCTCCAATAAGTAAAGGTATTACGGCATGGTGGTTAGCGAATTTAAACGTGGCTAATATCGTAATAAACTCTTTTGATATGCCACAAACAGAGGGAGGTTATTCCTATCAAATGTTCAGCATATCAGCTATCAGCGATACTCCAGTTGAATTAAAAATAAGCACACAATGAGCGTAACTAATATGATGCGTTGTGTAACGGAAATAAAATTTAAGGCAGACCCTGCCTCACATCGTGACTTACAATTTACTTTCAATTTCGTTAATGAGTTTGAGTTCACTGATTCATGGGTGGACTTGACAAATCAAGCTAAAATAACGCTACCCAAAAATATTTACACCATTGACAAAAACGGAAACAAGCTAAACTTAGGTGGCACAGAACCGAATAAATTAATAGACAATTTATTTAGGCGTGGGGATTCCGTTTCTATAAATTTTGGTTACTACACCTACGAAAACGGCAACGAAGTGTTAGATATGCCTAGCACTCCAATATTTGAAGGGTTTATAACATCGGTTGGCAGTAAAAGACCTATTGTGTTGGAGTGTGAAGACAATATGTGGCTACTAAAACAAATACCATGTAAACCGCAGGTATGGCCAAAGACTAAAAGTGTGGAAGATTTGCTAAAATCGCTACTAAAAGGAACTGATTTTACGGTAAATGGACTTACTAAAACAACTGTTGGCGATTTAATTATACAAGATGAAACGGTTGCGCAATTACTCGCACGACTTCAAAAAGACTTTCACTTCGAGGCCTATTTTAAAGGTAACGAACTAAGAATAGGTAGTCAAGTGTACATTGAATCAGAGGCTAAAACGTTTACTTTTGAATTTCAAAAAAATATCATTTCAGACGAGCTTGTTTTCCAACGTAAAGACGATGTGAAATTGAGTGCCGTTTGTGAAAGTGTTAATACTGTTGACGGTGGCACAAATAAAAAAGGGCAAACAAAAACAAAAGAGGAACGGTTGACGGTTTTAGTTTACTACGATTCAAATGGAGTAGCACAATATAAAGAGAAGAAAAAGGATGTTGATTTACCAGAAAACTTAGAGGGCGAAAGACGAAAATTGTTTTTCCCAAATGTAAAGTCGGCCAAAGACTTATTCGAGAAAGGTAAAGAAGAATTAAACAAATTCTACTACACTGGATTCAAAGGTAAATTCACTACATTTGCAATCCCTTACGTTCAAATGGGCGATAACGTTATTATAAAAGATAGATTAATGCCTGATAGGGATGGGAAATACAAGGTGAAAAGCGTTAAATATACGGGTGGCGTTAATGGCCATCGTCAAATTATAGAACTTCATTACAAAATGAAATGAGCGATAGATCAATAAAAACTGCTGTTCAAAAGTTAGCAGGTACATTTAAAGATGATACCGTTCAATTGATTATTGGTACTGTTAATAGTGTTGATGAAGATAATGCAACGTGCGAAGTTCTAATACAGAACGATGTAATATTACCAAATGTTAGTTTGCAGAGTTCTATTTGTGACGGGTTGCTTATTTTGCCCGTTAAAGACTCAACGGTCTACGTTTTGACATCGAAATATAACACACCTTTAATCATACAATATAGCGATATTGATAAATTTGAATTGACGGTAAATGACAGCTATTTTTTAGTAAATAATGACGGAAGTATTCAGCTAAATGATGGCAGTTTTGATGGATTGGTAAAGGTAGGTGAATTGGTGAAGAAAATAAATGCTATTGAAAATCTATTAAATGGGTTTATTACTATTTATAACACACACACACACACAGCTACTGCACTTGGTAGTCCAACAAGCGTACCGAGTGCAATAGAAAGTCAACAAATAAGCCCAACAACGCAACAAAAAGACATTGAAAACGATAAAATAAAACACGGCAAATGAGAAAGGATATAGCGTTTTTAAATGATGATTTGGTATTTAGTAGCAATGGTGATTTATTGATTAATCCAAGTGATGAAGTACATATTGAAGATACGATTAAAGCGGATGTTGGATGGTGGAAAGATAACCCTATTGATGGTGTCGGTATCATAAAATGGATAGGTTCGCCTGCATTAAAACAAAAGCTACAAAAAAAGATTCAGATAGAATTAGAGAGTGACGGTTATAAAGTGTCAAATCCTTTTATTAAATTTGAGCCTAATGGGCAATTACTAATAAATCCAAATGCAACAATATAACTGTCAAAACGGGCAAAGTTGGTACGATGTATGTTTAAACACATACGGGTCACTTGACTATTTAGGCAAGTTAGTTAGCGATAATGGTGGCGAATTGAATATTCAGCCTACTACAAGCACGGTAATTTATTGGGATCAGTCACTCGTTAAAGACAGCAGTTTATTGTCTTTGATTAAAAACAACGGATATGTTTACAATACCGGAGTTTCTTTAGTCGGTCTTACAGTTTCGTCATATTCATTTGGAGAATCAGAAATAACATTCGTTCCAGACGGCTCAAACGGTTGGGACGTTACAGCGTTACTCGAGCCTACATCATTCACAAATATTCCCGATGGCTTAACAGTCGATTCAACACACTTCGACATTGAGTTTTGGAGTGGTGGGTCAATGACAACCATTTTCGATAACACAATAGCAGCAGACCAAACCGAAAATACGGGTGCGAATGGTGCCGGTGTTTATTATGCTGCAGTTACATACAACTTTTCGGACGGTACATCGTTCGTTATTTATGGTTACTACTTGGTGAATGCTACCAATGGCATATTAAAGTCGGTTGTAGTTGGAGCTGTAATAGTTAACTCCGTTGCAGGATTAGTAATGGACATTGAGGCAAGTGTAGTACAAACGAATTGCTCTGTTCCATACGCATGGAGAGGTGTTAAAGCTGACAACTCATCTTATGTATTAGGTAGTGGAGATGCTGGCACGTTTACATTACAAACAAACACCACTAAAATAGTTTTTCTACCATTATTAGAAGACGATTCAGACTTTGCAGATTACGATGGTGACCCAACGGCAATTCAAACAATTATTATTTCATAAACAATAAATTAATAAAAATGGAAAGAAGTTTAGTTACACTAGAAAAAAATGAACCGTTCAAAACGCTTATTATTGGCGAAGATTCGTATGTAGACAGATTTAGCGGACTTCCCGAAGCAACGGCAACATTTGAAAAAGATGGTGTTGAAATAGTACCAGATGCAGTATTTAATGGTGCTACTATCAAAGCGTGTGAGTTTCTAGTAGATGACAGCGATATTGTTATCGGCAACGATGGCGTAGGATATTGCAAAAAAGTAGACTTATACAATGTGTAATGTTTGCGAAAGGAAAAGACCGAAAGGAATACGCAGGCCTCTATTGGCATTAATACTCATTCATTCATATTATAAATTCAAAAAGTGACAGGTTTAGAAGTGGTTAAATTAGGTTATTGGATATTGAAGTTCGGGGGATTCCCGATTATAGCGATTTTGTACGGTTACAATTTTAAACAGTACGAATATTTTTTTGACCAACACA